>CAZAMZ010000039.1:0-10465 GCA_964486375.1 uncultured Synergistaceae bacterium
CGCTCACCGGCGAACAGGAAACTGGTCGAAGAGGCCCTTAGGTCTGCCGGCAGGGAGGACCTCATCGGCACGGGATCCAAATGCCTTATACGCCCCACAGGACCATCGGGAAGAGGCTCGATCCGGACGAGGCCAGGCAAAAGGAGCTAGTTCAGTCCCTGGGCCTGAAAACAATAACAGTGCAGGGAGCGTGCTCCACCACCCTGGCTGCAACACTGCCGATGAAAAAGCGCTCCAGGCTCCCCATGCCCCTGTGCCCTATGAATATTGACCTGTAAGGAACTTCCTCGGCTTGCCGTATGATCTCCCCCGAGGGGCTTCCATAGGGGAAAAGCATGGAAACCTCCACCTTGTCGGCACCAGCCCCTTCGCGCTCCTCCAGCACCATGGCCTCAAGGGCCTTCCTGGTCGCCTCTGCATGCCCTTCTTCCATGGTCACCGGGACCGGCATCCCTGGGAAAAGCGCCGCAGGATAGGGCTGAAAAACATAAATGAAATCCAGCCCATCCAGTTTCTCCTTCCTGGCTCTTTCAAATGAGAACCTGACCAGTGGTCTTGTTATCGAACTTCCGTCGATCGCTACCAGTGCCTTGCGCATATTTTTCACCTCCCCTTTTGTTGGGTTCCATTATTGACTCCAGGGAAACTGAACCCCTTCTCACGGAATAGTTTGAGGCAGGCGTCTACCACATCGGGATCGTACCTGGAACCCCTGTTCTTTTCAATCTCGGCCAGGGCGGATCCAATGCCCAGGGATGCCCTGTAGGGACGATGGGAGGACATGGCCTCAACCACGTCCGCCACCGCAATTATCCTCGCCTCAAGGAGTATTTCATCGCCCTTCATTCCTGCAGGGTAGCCGGAACCGTCCGCCCTTTCATGATGCTGCCTTATCATGTCCGCGAGCCTCCAAGGAAGCTCAATGTTCTTCATTATCTCGTAGCCTATCTCCGGGTGGGTCCTGATAAGGGCGAACTCAACTTCCCCCAGCGCCCCGGGTTTGCTGAGTATCTCGGCCGGTACGTTGATCTTTCCGATGTCGTGGACAAGCCCCGCCATCCGGATGGCATTGACACTTTCACCGTCCAGGCCCAATTCCAGGGCGATCGCCGCGGAGAGGGCCGAAACGTTGCGCTGATGCCCGGCAGTGTAGGGATCGCGGGTCTCGGCGGCAGTGGCCAGGACCTCTATGGTCTGTTCCCAGGTCCCGCGCATGCTTTCAAGGCTCTTCCTCAGATTCTCCCGGCTCTCGATAAGGGATCGCCTGGTTTCCTTTGCTTCGGAAATATCCCTGTAGATGGTATAGGAAGCAACTATGCCTTCATCTATCTTGACAGGGACCGAGATAAGGGACACGTCCAGGAGAGTTCCGTCATTTCTCTTCCTGACGGTCTCGACAAGGATAGGTTTCCCGTGACCGACCTTGGCATCCAGCATCGATCCCTCCTTGAGGAGATCCTCGGGCACCACTACCTCGTTAAGGGTCTTGCCCTCGACCTCCTCACGGGTGTAGCCGAACAACCGGCTGAAGCCCTTGTTGATCCTGATGATGCTGTGACCGTTGCCGCTTTCCAGGACCAGGGCATCGGGCGACTCATCGAAAAGCCTCTCGAAAAAGACCTTCTCCCTTGAAAGTTCCACCCTGCTTTTCACCAGTTCCCTGGTTTTCGAAGCAACCTTGCGCCTTAACAGTAAATTCGCGAACAGCACCCCGAAGACCAGGGCAACGGCAGTCCCGACGAACCAGGGGAACCATTTCGGGATCAACCCGTAGGATGGTTCCTGGGCCAGCCAGTTCTGGATGGATCTGTTCAGGGGTGAATCCGGAAGAGTCCTCCATTTCGTGAGGTGGAAGTCAAGGATCTGCAGAATGGTCACGCTGGAACCCCTGGGGGCGGCAAACCTGATATCCCTCGGTTCCAGAACTTGTGAGGTTCTTTCTACAAGGTAATCCCTTTCGTTTGCCAGGCCGAAAAGCCGGCTCACCAGTCCCGCTTCGGCCTCTAGATCCTCGATCGCGGTAAAAACGTCAGGATAGTCGTCCACTTCGAGGAAGGTGCAGTTCATTCCGAACCTGTCCGCCAGTTCCCTGAAACCGGCGGCGTAGGTATCTTGCCTGACCACGGCAATCTTCTTGCCTTCAAGGTCGAGGATCGATTCCAGTGATTCCCCCCTGCGAGTGTAGAAGACCCCCCAATTCGAGATAACCGCCTTGCGGCTGAAGTCGAAACGGGACTCCCGCTCGGTCGTCCAGGCCACAGCCGCCATTATGTCGATCTCCCGGCTCTGCAGCCTTTCCAGGCCCTCTGCGAAGGTGCCTTCAACCCACTCCGTGGTCCAATCGTTCTCCGCGGCCACGGCGTTCACAAAATCAGCAAAGATGCCCTTAATAACGCCGTCGGTGTCCCGGAAAACCATCGGTTTATTCTGGTAGAAGCCTATCCTTACATGGTGCATCCCCAGGGCGGTGGAATCAAGCAACAGGATAGCTGTGATCACCAAGAGAAAGGGAAGCAGGAGTTGTCTTATTCGCATCAGGCTTCCCCCTTTCTTCATGGTGCACACAGTTCACGACTGGTTTGTCTGGATTGTATCACCTGTCAGACGGCAAGAGCAACAAGTCATTAGGGTGAAACGTCGCCTCGGGATATATCAGCGGGGACTTCCGGAGGCCCTTCCTCGAGGCCGGCAGCCTCTATATTCCGAAGTAGTCTTATCTCCTCTATCCTTTCAAGGGGCTTGTCCAGGCTCCTTCGTCTCGTGGTAATGAGCTGTTCGTAATCATCCCTGGCCGCCTCTATCTGTCTGCCAAGGTGTTCCAGCCTTTTAAGGAACTCATCCCACTGCTTCCTGAAGGACCCGAAAAGACCCAGTATCTCCTTTGATGTCTCCTCGAGGGTAAAGTTGTCCACCGCCTGCCTGACGACGGACAGAACCGCGTAAAGGGTAACGGGGGAACAGAATATGACCCTCAACTTCAGTGCCTCATCTATCATCCCCGGTTCCTGTTCGTGAATGAAAGAGTATACCTGTTCGTTCGGGATAAAGAGGAGGGCATAGTCTACAGTGCTCTGAGCCGGGTCGATATAATCCCTTGAGGCGACCTCCCTGATCCTGGCCCTGACATCCCTGAGGAAGGACCTGCAGGACTTTTCCCTGTCAGCACCGGCCGGGGCCTCAAGCCAGGCCATGTAGTTGTCGAAGGGGAACTTGACATCCATGTTCAGCCTCATTCCATTGGGAAGGAAGAAGGTGAAATCGGGCCTTGTCCCCGATCCCTGGATGGTTTTCTGCCTGCTGTAGTTGATCCCTTCCATGAATCCGGCCATGCGGAGCACATCCTCGGCCATCCGTTCCCCCCATTGCCCTCTCGCCCTGGAACTTGAAAGGGCTTCCCGCAGGCTGCCCGTGGTCCGGGTGAGATCTGCGGTCCTTTCACTTACGTCCCTGAGCCGGTCGGAAAGCTCCCCGAATTTCAACGCGCGATCCTTTTCGAGATCCCTCATGAGCCCCGAGACCGCTTCCAGTTTACCTCCCATATCCTCGAGTTGCCGGTCGATAAGTTCCTTTTTCCTTTCGAGGTCCCTGCCCCCCATCTCCCTTTCCGACTCCAGGCGGGAACGGGCAAGTTTGAGGAACTCGTCCGTTGACCTTGAAAGGGCTTCGAGGGAAAGGTTGCCGAAAACGGCCTTCAGGTGATCCATCACGGATTCTATCTGGTCCCTTCTTTCGTCCTCGCTCTCCCGGAAGAGTTCTTCGGCAAGGTCCCTTGCCGTCCGGGCCTGAATGATCCTCAGAAGATACGCAGCAAGTATGCCAAGGAGAAATCCGGCAGAAATGGCAGCGATCAGGGGTGCAAGGGTCTCGAGAGAATTCATGACATCATCTCCGTAGTTTTTTCCCCATTATAAACGCCAGGTACTGCTACAATTGCCTCGTATGGATCCCAGGCGAAAGGAAGTGACTGTTCTATGCGGGTCATTGCTTTTAATGCAAGTCCGAAACCCGGCGGCAATACGGCATTGCTCCTGAAAACCGTCTTGTCGGAGCTGGAGAAGGAAAAGATCGACACGGACCTTATACACATTGGCGGAAGGGCAATTCGCGGCTGTACTGCATGCGGAGGCTGTTCCAGGACCACCGATTCCAGGTGCAGCCTGCCCGATGACGGGATCAACGACTGGATAGCACGTATAAACGAGGCCGACGGTATGATCCTGGGTTCACCCACCTACTTCGCCGACGTGACCGCCGAGATGAAGGCCTTCATCGACAGGGTAGGTTATGTAAGCCGGGCCAACGGCGGGCTCCTCCGGCACAAGGCGGGAGCGGCTGTGATAGCTGTAAGGCGGTGCGGATCGATCCATGCCTTCGACACGATAAACCATTTTTTCCTGATAAACGAGATGATCGTCCCTGGATCAAGTTACTGGAACATGGGCATAGGCAGGAACCCCGGGGAAGCGGCTTCCGACGATGAAGGCATCCGGACCATGCAGACCCTTGGAAGGAACATGGCCTGGCTTCTTCGCCGGATCGCCCCGGGAAGATAAAGCCCTCCCCATGCTAGAATAAATAATCATTTTTCGGGCTATCTCGCCCCGGGAGGTTCAGGCAATGGCCTTTCTCCGGAAAAAAGAGCAGACCCTCGCGGGGGGGCTGGAGGGACTCCTGCGGCTTCTGGTGGACAGCAGCCCCGAGGGTATGGTCATCTGCGATTCCAAGAACAGGGTCGCCTTTGCCAATACCCAGTTCTGCCTTATGTTCGGATGGAGCCAGCATGAGGTCACCGGCAGGGATATCGACGAGCTCGTGGCCGGATCCCCGGAGATCTGCGAGGAAGCCTCTCTGATATCTTCCACAATGATCACTACCCCCCACATGATCCCGGAGACTGTAAGGTCAAGAAAGGACGGGAGCAGTATCACCGTATCGATACTGGCCGGACCGGTCTATGACGGAAGTGATCCTGTCGGAGCCTATGGGATCTACAGGGATATCTCCGGCAAGAAGATAACCGAGGATGAAATTCGCCGCAAAAAAGCTTTCTTCGAGAACCTTTTCGATAACGCGCCCGGAGCGATAGTCCTCTGCGACAGGAACGAAAGGGCGATAAAAGCCAACCGGGCCTTTACGGAGCTTTTCGGATACTCCCTTGAGGAGATCGAAGGCCGGGATCTGAACCAGTTCATAGCCAGTGATCCGGAACTCTTCCGTGAGGCGATCGAGATCGACGAACGTGTTTGGTCTGCGAAAGGGCCTGTAACGGTCGATACCTGGAGGACCCGTAAGGATGGCGCCAGGATCCCTGTAAAGATCCTGCAGTTCCCCTTCCGAATAGACGAACAGACTGAAGTGGATTACACGATATACCTGGACAGGAGCCAGGAATTGAAAGCCGAGGCCGCGCTCCAGAGAGAGAAGGCCTTTTTCGAGAACCTCTTCGAGGCCTGCCCCGATGCCATAATACTCAGCAGCCGTGAAGGTCGGATCATCCGTGCCAACAGGGCCTTCTTCGAGCTTTTCGGCTACTCCGGGAGCGACCCCGTTATCGGCGAGGATATTTTCGGGATCATTACAAAAGACCCCGACAGCGAGGAAGAGGCCCGCCGCCTGGAGGAGATTTTCTGGAACGGGGGGGAGATCAACAGGGAGGTTGTCCGCCAGAGAAAGGATGGGACAAATATCCATCTCGATCTGACCCAGGTGCCATTCAGGCTTGAGGACGGAAGTGTTGTGGACTACATAATCTACAGGAATATTACCGCCAGGAAAGAGGCGGAACAGGCCCTTCGCGAAAGCGAAAAGCGCTACTCGGCGATCGTGGAAAGCCAGGTGGAGATGGTCTGCCGGTTCACGCCGGACGGGATGATCTCTTTCGTGAACGATGCCTTCTGCCTGTTCTTCGGCCTTTCCCGCGACCGGATCATCTCAAGGCATCTCAACTCCATTCTTGGCGAGCAGAATGGGGATCCCTTCACTCCCGGAAGAAATGATCTGACGAAAGACGATCCTGCATCTTTCTTCGAACATCCCTTCACCCTTCCCCCTGGAAAGAAACGCTGGCTCAGGTGGTCCAGGAGGGGGATATTCAACGAGAAGGGAGAACTCATCGAGATCCAGGCTGTCGGACGTGATATGACCGATATCAAGAAGACCGAAGAGGAACTCAGGCACCTGAACTCGATACTGAGGTCGATTCGCGGTGTGAACAGGCTGATCAGCAGGCACACCGAAATAGGGAAACTGGTCCAGGAGATATGCGCACACCTGGTGGAGACCAGGGGTTACAGGAACGTCTGGATAGGCATCCTGGGCAAGGGGGGAGGCGTAGCTTCCATTTCGGAGGCCGGGATCGGCCCCGACGGGAAGCCCATGTCGGAGAGGATCGAACAGGGAATGCTCAACGAGTGGGGAAGGACCATACTGGAAAAACCTGGAGTCTACCTCAAGCGGGGCGTTATTACCATTACCGACTGTCCTCTCCTGGACAGGTACGAGGAAGCGGGTATAATGACCACTCGCCTTGAGTTCGCCGGCAAGATATACGGCCTGATTTCCGTCTCTATCCCGGGTGAGGCCCCCATTGACCCGGAGGAACAGCTCCTGTTCTCGGACCTGGCGGAGGACATATCCTTCGCCCTGCACGCCATAGAGATCGAAAAAGACGGGCAGGAACAGGCCATGATCCTTGAGGAGAAGGCCCGACAGCTTGAACTCCTTGTAACGGAGCACCCCTCAGGCCTGTGGGAATGGGATCTTGACGAAGGTAGGATAACCATGAACTCCACCTATGGGATCATGCTGGGATATGCGCCCGGGGAATTGCCCCAATCATTCGAATCATGGAAATCAAGGGTCCACCCCGAAGATCTCCCGGGGGTGATGAAAATGCTGGAAAAGATCCTGAGTGGCAAGGATGCCGAAGACATCTACGAGACCGTCTTCAGGATGAAAAGGAAGGATCAGGGTTGGGAACTTATCAAAGACCGGGGATTGGTGGTCCGGAGAGACAAGAACGGTCATGCGGTAAGGATGGTCGGGACCCATACTGCCGTTGCCGGGAAGACACCTGTTGAGAGGACTGCCGAATGAGGCTGGTGGACGTTATAGGCCCGGTGATGATTGGCCCCTCTTCAAGCCACACGGCTGGTGCAGCCAGGCTTGGGAATCTCGCCAGCAGGATCTGGCAGAGACCCCTTTCGAGGGTAACCATATATCTCAGGGGCAGTTTTGCCGCTACATACAGGGGGCACGGCACGGACCTTGCCCTTTTGGGAGGTCTTGTCGGAATGCTTCCCGACGACCCCCTTATTCCAGAGTCGTTCAGGGTTGCCCGGGAAAAAGGGATCACCTGGGAATTCCTTGCTGAATCCGTTGACGGCGCTCACCCCAACTCGGCCCGCTTCCTTTTCTCCGACGATTCCGGGAATGAAATGCAGATCACGGGCTGCTCCATCGGCGGAGGGGCCGTAATGCTGACGGAGATAGACGGTTTCAAACTAAGGATCTCCGGCGAACTCCCGGCACTGGTGACCTTCCACCGTGACGAACCGGGTGTTGTAGCCGCGGTCACGGGCTTTCTGTCCACTGCAGGATGCAACATTGCGACCCTCAACCTCCACCGGCAGGGTCGCGGCGAGAATGCTGCCATGGTGATCGAACTGGACGACCGCGAAGTCGAAGGGCTGCAAAGGGAGGTTTCCAGGACACATCCGGCAATATTCAGGGTCATTGCAATACCCGGGGGAGGCAACGGCTGATCGTGTGGTCTCTTGAAGAGATAGTCAACTCATGCAAAGAAACAGGGCGATCCTTTCCTGAAACGGTTATTTCGCGAGACAGCGAACGGTCGGGCATGGAACCCGCTTCGGTGGTGGCCATTATGTCATCACGCCTCAACGACATGAAACGCTCGATGGAAGAGGCCCTTTCGAGTGATCCCCGCGGGAAATTCGTTGGAGGTGAAGCGTCGCTGCTCGGACAATACGGCAGTGTTCAATCCCCTCTTTCGGGCAGGCTCGTACTGGAGGGTGCCCGGATAGCCCTTGCCATTTCTGCCTACAACGCTTCCATGGGGCGTATTGTCGCGGCTCCCACCGCGGGCAGCTGCGGCATTCTGCCGGGAATGCTCTTCGGTTACGGTAATACTTTCGGGGCTCCCGGCGATAAACTGGTGGACGCCCTTATTGTCGCCGGAGGCGTTGGACAGGTCATCGCAAGGAGAGCAACCCTTGCCGGAGCCTCGGGAGGCTGCCAGGCCGAATGCGGGGCAGCAGCTGCCATGGGGGCGTCGGCCCTTGCCTTTCTGGCCGGGGGCTCGGTAGAAGCCATATCCCATGCCGCCGGTATCACCCTCAAATCCATACTCGGTCTTGTTTGCGACCCCGTGGCAGGGCTTGTGGAGATCCCCTGCGTCAAACGGAACGGGACCCTGGTAGCGCTGGGGGTAATAGGAGCGGACATGGCCCTTGCCGGCATCCGGTCGCTTATTCCGCCCGATGAGGTAATCGACGCGATGCGTTCTGTGGGAAACCTTCTTCCGGAGGTATTGAGAGAGACAGGCACTGGGGGGGTCGCCGCGACCCCCACGGCAACTAAACTGGGGAGGCTCTGGGACAATGAGGCGTAAAGACAAGGAGATAACAGACAAGGGGCAGATAATGGGGATCCTCGAAAGAGGCAAGGTATGCAGGGTCGCTTTTTTCGATGATGAGTTTCCCTACATGGTACCGGTGTGTTACGGCTTCGACGGCACGTCCGTCTTCTTCCACGGCTTCAATGGCGGCAAAAAGATGGAATGCCTCAGAAAAGATCCCAGGATCTGTTTCGAGGTCGAAGAAGACATAGAGATAGTCTCAGACCCCGACCCGTGTGAATGGACTCTCAAGTACAGAAGCGTAGTGGGTTTTGGTAAGGCTGCCGTACTGGAAGACCCTGAAGAGAAAAGGACAGGGCTTGACGTGGTCGTCAGGCAGTTCGCCGGCAGGGAACTGCCGTTCCCTGACCAGGCCATGGCAGCAGTGGCAGTCGTCAGGATAGATATCCAGTCAATGACGGGACGGCGCAACGGCTACCCTCCCCAGGAAAGCTAGAACCATGGAAGCAATTATCACCGCAGCGATCTCCTGGATAGTCTCCACCATTGGGAAGATGGGCTACACGGGAGTGGTTGCCCTGATGTTCCTGGAGTCGTCCTTCTTCCCCTTCCCGAGCGAAGTGGTCGTGCCCCCCGCCGGATACCTGGCCTCCCAGGGGCAGATGAACCTGTACCTTGTCATAGCAGCGGGGATAGCGGGAAGCATCCTGGGGGCCCTCTTCAATTACTGGATATCCCTCAAATTCGGCCGACCGTTCTTCCGCAGGTTCGGCAAGTACGTATTCGTAGGTGAAAAGGCCCTGGACCGCGCAGATGAATTCTTCGCCAAACACGGTCATATCAGCACTTTCATAGGAAGGCTCCTTCCTGGTATCCGCCAGCTGATATCACTGCCGGCAGGACTTGCAAGAATGAATATCCCGCTTTTCCTGTTCTTCACAACCATCGGTTCGGGGATCTGGGTCGTCATTCTTGCCTATGTGGGTTACTGGGTCGGCAACAACCAGGAACTGGTCCACCAGTACATGCACACCGCCACCTATATCTCCATCGCCGCCTGCGCGGTTCTTGGCATCGGTTACGTGATCCATTACAAAAGGAAGAACAAAAAACGTAACGCGTGACTCGTAACTCGTGACTCGTGACTCGTAACTCGTAACTCGTAACTCGTGAATCGTAACTCGTGAATCGTAACTCGTAACTCGTGAATCGTACCCTGTCGCTGCGCTTGGGGCACCTTGTGACTTGTGGAGCAGAAAACCGAAAGGCGTGAACGGTCAAAAGTAAAGACAGAAGTCCTGGAAAAGATATTTGTAGTGGCTTGTCATTCTGAGCGTAGCGAAGAATCTGGTTTAGCTGCCGTTTCTCACAACGGAAAGGTTTTCTCTTTGGGGGCACACCCTACCCTACGCTGACGGTACGCCAGCTAGGGCACTTTGTCTGCGCCCTCTGCGGTGAAAATGTTTTAGATTTAGAGTCTTCACAATAAAAGTTTTTGTTTTCTCTTTATCCTCTTGAACTTTACCTACGCTGGCATTGCGCCAGCGTAGGGCACCTTGTCTGTGGTAAAAAGGTTTGTTTTTGCCCTTGCAATGGCTTTTCCGAGTCACGAGTCACGGACTTGCCTTTCCTGCCTCCTGCAGCCGGTCTCCGGCCGCTCCTGTTCTATGCCCTTTCCGTTCACCGTTCACCGTTTACCGTTGACGCCTTTGACCCTTCGAGTCACGAGTCACGGCCCTTGGATTTGTTCCCCCGACCCATACAATTTGACGATTTATGACTTATCGGGTATCGTATCAGGGCTGGTTTTACTCGCCTGGTTTTTCTTCCGGTTTTTCGGTGTCTAAGGTTTTTCAATCCAACAGC
>CAZAMZ010000040.1:0-10241 GCA_964486375.1 uncultured Synergistaceae bacterium
CGGCGACAGCTTGTCCCAAAGATCCTTGTTGATTATGTACTGCTCTCCCTCGAGATAGAGGTCCATCTGGTAGTAATACTTCAGTATGTCCCCGAAGGCTTTCCAGGAATATGTCGGGTTGCCTCCGACCCAGCCATCGGCTACTCCGGTCTGCAGGGCGGTATAGAGCTCTGCCCATGGAACTGAGACGGTCCGGAACCCAAGTCCGTCCATCATGAACTGGAAAGCCTTGTGCGGAGGCACCCTCATGAGCATACCCCTGTTTGTTGAAGCAGGGTCTGTGATGTTGAGAATGGGCTTGGTTGATCCAAGACCCCCCAAACCTGCGGCATTGTACCCGAGCAGCACCACGTTATGTTCCAGGTTGATCTTTTTCAGAGTATCGAAGACCCATCCGCCGGGAACCATCTGTGTTTTGATCTCATCCCAGCCGGTGTAGAGATAGGGGACAATCAAGAGCATCAGCCTGTCATCGATGACCGCCGGGGCAGCTCCAAGGTTGATCTCGAGAGTCCCCCGCATTACCTCTTCGTACAGGGTGGTATAATCCCCCAGCTGGGAGGCCGGATATGTGGTTATCTCTATCCTTCCGTCTGTTCTCTTCTTGATCTCCTCGGCTATCCAGTTAATTGCATCCGTTCCCTGATGCTCAAGCGGATTCTGCCCCCCCATGCGCCATTTCATCTTCGCCTGGGCAAATGCTGCATCGTTTTCAGCCACTATCCCCAAGGTGAATAGAAATACAGCCAAGATCATCACAGGTAAAACGTACCTGACTACATTCCTCTTCCAGTTACCCACAAAGAACACCCCCTCTGGTTTTCTTTCTCATCACTGTGTGACAACGCTTCCTCTTTTCTCAGCTCTCCGGATCTTTGCTATCTCTCCTCTCATATCAAGCAGTAATTTACTCCCCAAACCAACAGTCCCTGTTTCCCTCTTTTGAACCATCTGCTTTTCGGATGACTTCCAGATTTTTGGCTTACCAACAATATTGCATTCTAGCTATTTTGCAATTTACTCTAATAGTTGCTCGCTTAAGCAGATGCCTTGCCCTGGCTGCTTCGTTTTTCCTTAATAATCAGCATTTGTGCCGGGTATCTCAGTACCTCCCGCTTATATCTTTTCCACACAGGCGAGCGTACAATGATTATGATAAATATTACATCCTTATGTGATTTTGTCTATTGTTCGCTTATTTGTATATTGCATAATATTTTTTGGGCCTTATAGGTATATTTGAAATTTTTCGTCAAAAAAACGTCCCCACAAAGGTGTAGGGACGTATTATGTATCCAGGGGAAATTTCTGCCACAAACCCGTTTTTTTCTTCTTACCAGGGGATAAACTGACAACCGCTCCCGGAAGTTATGAAATGTTTGGCTGCAGGTTTTCTGTCATCCAAAAAAATACTCTGAAAGCTTCTTCAGGAATATCTGATTATGAGAGACAACTTCCTGTTTTGCCCTTTCTCCATCCTGATCCCTTAATGCTTCCAGGATGCTGTTCAGCGTTTCTGTATACCAATCCAGTTCGTCTATCTTATAATCTATATAATGGAGGAATCTTCTGGATTTCAGATTTATCTCTCCAAGGTATTTAACAATAAACTGATTCCTTGAGGCCAGATGGCAAATCTTGTGGAATTCGCCGTCTTTGTCATGGTAATAGGCAAAAGTTTTTTTGCCATTCTTTGAGAAAGTTCTCAGTTCATCGACAATAGACTCCAACTGTTGAATTTCTTCAGGCGTGATCCTGCTGCCAGCCAACTCACAGGCAAGACCTTCCAGAGGAGTTTTTATTTCATAAAGGTATTTCAACACTCTCCAGTCTATTTCTGAAACCGCGGTTGCCACTTTGGGCTTAATAGTAACAAAATCAAAACCAGCAAGCTGCATAAGCACCTCGCGAATAGGGGTTCTGCTTACATTAAATTCCTGGCAGAGCAGTTGTTCGTTAAGGATCTCTCCCGGTTTATATTGCAGGTCCACTATCCTCTCAAGAAGAGTTTTGTAAATTTCATGTTTTTTCAAACGCCATAACCTCCAGTCAACATAATAAAAAACCTGATAATTAGAAATTACTTCAGCCAAACAGGAACAGTTTGTGATATATATCCCTTGCAGGATTTTATCATAAATTCTGGCAGAAAAGAAGGTTTTCCTGAAAAATGCTGGTTGTTATGAGAGAATGGAAGAGGATACCTTATGGGCAAGATGCTCCAGTAATAAAGAACCCAATACCCTATTACCAATATTTATCAAAGGATGATCAGGCTTTTTTCGGTTGTTGAAAGCTGTAAATTTTTCCCCTGATTTTTTTGCGAGCAACAAATCATATTCCAGAATCAGGTATTCCTCCGATAACTTCCACACCGCAAGGGAAAAGAAGATTTGTTTCAGGAGAGAAAACCCTTGCATTTAAGCCAAAAGACTAAATCAACAAGGATCCCTCCGGAAAACCTTTTTCCGCAAAGCTTCGGAATAAACTTTCCAGGGTTCAACTACAGAGACCTCGTCTGACAATAATTCAATTTCAACAATATCATTCTTGATATCAACCTCTATCTCCCTTTCTCCGTCTACGGCCACAGTACACCATCTGACGGGAAGTTCAGTCATAACACGATACCTGATACCAGCTTTGATAAGCTCCGTTTTGGAAATATGGACTTCACTCATTAACCCCGGGGCTATTGGCGAGATTATCTTCATGAAGGATCTTCCAGGATCGATAGTACAGGCAAAACCCGATGAGTTATCAGAGACGCCCCCGCGTGCTATCTGGGCTATTGAAGACATTCCTATCACAGGTTCGTTTATCGGTCCGGATATAGCAACAAATAATACCTTCTCAGGCTCCCACATGGCTCTTGCGCTAATAAAAGGTTCGTTATATAGAACAACGTCTACAAGAGCATGATTCAGCAGTGTACCGTTCACATAGACATTGAAGATGTTCGCCTTACGGATCATTTTCTCCGAATTCCGGTAGTTCCTTGCATAAGCACCGGCAACAAGACCTGCAATTGTACCGTCTATCCGGTAAGGGAAAACATTGTTTGTGCCAGTCGAAACCGGAAGCATCGGGGTATTTCCGCACCCGGAGGCGACAGCCTTGCAGGTGCCGTCACCACCCAAAGTGATAATGCAAGCCACTTCCAATTCATTCATCAATTGCCCTGCCCTTGTGGAATCAACGGCCTCTCCCCTGGGCTGAAAATCCAGGGCCTTGACTCTTTTCCCCAATCTTGCACAATCTCTTTTATGAAGAGAATCCATGACCCTGCAGTAATAGTTATCGGGGTCCGGCATAAAGAATATCTCTTCAACTTCAAAGAACATCAAACCGCTAAGGATCCTTCTCAGTACTTCAACTTTTTCAACGGCATCGACCACGCTCGCGTAACCTATTATCCGCCTTACATCTTTTCCCGCCATCGGGTTAACTACTATTCCAATCCTGGACATGTTTTCATCTTCCTTATTCAATTTGTTTCACATTCCTGACCCTGCCCGAAAAACAATCCGATTATCTGTTCCGTGCTCATTCCCAACTTCGAAATGAAAGATTGAATCCCGGGATCATCCCTTAAAAAAATTCGAAGACTGGATTCTTCAAACTGTTTTCCGATAATAGCGGACTCGAAATCCTCTGTATTGACGGTAGGCAGAAAATCGCCATAAATTTTCATATTTCTGATGACTCCTTCCTGAACGAAAAACCTCATTTCCATTTTACCAACCGGGAGCATCAGAGAATTTTTGATGTTATATGGGGGCGAAGCACCGAAATTCCATGACCACTGGAAATATCTTGAATCGGCTATCCTTTCTATTTCTTCCTTTTGCTGTTTGAAATAGTCCAATTCCTTATTTACGCCTTCCTCGGTCATCTCCTTTGACAGGAGTTCCATGAATTCTTCAACGCCAAGATCTGTTTTTAAAAATTCGGAGATGTTTGCCACCCTGCTTCTGATTGATTTGACGCTCTTCGAAGAAAACTTGTCCGGGTCGGCCTTCAGAATATCGCCGACCATTTCAAGATCGGTGCTGAACAAAATACAACCATGATGAAGCAGACGGTCTCCAGAAAGATACTGGGCATTCCCTGATATTTTCCTGCCATTTACAGTGATATCATTGCGACCGCTGTGTTCCGAAGGAACTCCAAGCTTTCTTAAGACCTCTATTACCGGGTTGAGAAGCCCCGGGATCGAGAAATCCTTTCTATTATCCAACCTGAGGAAGAACGTATAGTTGATGTTGCCGAGATCATGATAAACAGCACCACCGCCTGATAACCTCCTGACTACAGGAATTCCCGTTTCTTTCACCATTGGGTAGTTTATCTCTTCGATAGTATTCTGGTATCTTCCAACGATTATGGAGGGGTTGTTTCTCCATAACATAACAGCATCCTCAAAATGAAGGTCGTCATTCAAAAAACGATCCTCTGTAGCGAGATTCAGCTCAGGTACATTGTTCTTATTCGTCAGCAGAAGCATGTTATATCCCCCCAAAGGCTAATAAAGAAAACATTGAAGAATTTTCAGTTAAGCCTTGTGCCACCGTTCACATCAATACAGGTTCCAGTAATAAAACTTGCCATTTCCGAGGCCAAAAAGATTATTACCGAGGCAACCTCCTCTGGACGCCCAAGGCGTTTCATAGGACAGTTGCTGATCTCTTTTTCCAGCGCATCCGAGCCCCAGTATTTCCTGTAAACATCGAGCATAGGGGTGTCTATAGCTCCTGGAGCAACCGAATTTGCTCTTATACCCCATGGGGCCCCTGTTTTGGCAAGGCTTTTCGTGAGGCAGATGATCCCGGCCTTGGATGCAGAATAGTCGGCAGCTGCCATAACACCTCCGACCTGGCCTGAAATAGAGGCGATGTTGACAAATACTCCCCTTTTCTGCTCCATCATTACCGGCAAGGCTGCCTGGCAAACGAAAAAGGCACCCCTTAGATTAACATTTATCATCGCATCCCACTCTTGCTCCGTAATATCAACGAAGGGCTTGGATCTCAGGATGCCGGCCCCGTTAACCACAACATCTATTCCACCGGATACTGTTGATACCTGGTTTAAGACATCAAAGACATTGTTGCGGTCGGTTACGTCAACAAACAGTTCCTCCATTGAACCGCCCTTGTATTTGTTCTCTTTGGGAAACCGGTAATCGAGCTTGGCTACCCTGGCTCCCAGATCTGAAAACATCCCTGCGGCCAAGGCGCAAATCCCACCAGCGGCCCCGGTGAGGACTACGGTTCTTCCTTCGAAGTTCAACATATTGACTTGCCTCCTTTAATTGCTTATTGCCATTGTTCAGGAAACCGCCTTCGTGGCACTCCATCCTCCATCTACAAGGATTGTCTGGCCTGTTAAAAAATTGGAGGCCTCGGACGAGAGGAAAAGCGCCGTCCCAACCAGTTCTTCAGGTTCACACATTCTCCCGAAAGGTACCGACTGGCTGATATTCCTGTAATACTCTTCATCCTTGCCGGCAACAAGCGGAGTGTTTACCCAGGTTGGGGCTATACAATTGACATTGATCCCGGATTTTGCCATTTCCGCCGCAAACGTCCGGGTCACCTGATGGACACCAGCCTTGCTTGCCGCGTAAGGAAGGGACCGGAAGGTATGCGCCATTACACCGCCGATGGATCCGAGATTGACAATCTTCCCAAATCCCTGTTTTTCCATGATCCTGGCTGCGTGCTGGTTGGTGAGGATAGTCCCGATCAGGTTCACATTAATGATCCTCCTGATGTCCTCCTCAGGGAAATCTGTCGCTGCGTTGCTTTTTCCTATACCTGCAGTATGAACAAGGACATCCAGCCTTTTTTCCACATCGATAAAGTGCTTGAAACATTTTTCCACACTCGTGTTGTCGCAAACATCCATTTGCAGTGTTTTGATCTCAATACCATGAACAGATAAGGTTCTTTCTACATCAAGGAGTTTCGCTTCAAGCAGATCAGCCAGGTAAACTACGGCACCGTTTTCAGAAAACGCCCTTGCCAGGACGGAGCCTATTCCCCCTGATCCCGTAATGAAGATTTTTTTCCCCCTGACCGAGAAAAGTTCTTCCACTATGTACGACCTTATGATCTCCTTCAATTGGTCCACCCCCAATAATTCCCATATTATTGATCCGTCTTTTTCTAACTGTGTATCGGGGCTCCGAAAACACCCAGGCAAGCCTCAACGATCGATTCAGAAATACTGGGGTGTGGGAAAATCGTGTTGGTAATATCTTCAATTGTCAGCTCTGCGCCAATAGCAACTCCAATACCGAAAACCATCTCGGATACACTTTTCCCGACCAAATGAATTCCCAGGATATTCTCATACCTGGGATCTGCAAGTACTTTTACGAAACCATCCGGTTCCCCTTCGATTTTCGCCTTGGAATTGAAAGCAAGAGGAAATTTGCCAACCTTGTATTCAATACCCCTCGATTTTGCGTTTTCCTCTGTTATCCCCACACTGGCTATTTCCGGCATTGTGTAAATACACACCGGGACTGTTGAGTAGTTCATTTTAATATCCTCACCCATTGCATTTCTGACTGCACAAATCCCCTCCGCCGAGGCAACGTGTGCAAGCTGGTATGTTCCATTGCAGTCTCCTATTGCGTAAACCCCGTTCAGGCTGGTTTCCAATCTGGAATTTACAGGTATCCTGTTCTTTTCAACGATCCCGAGGCTTTCAAGGCCTTTTATATTCGGGCTTCTCCCTACGGCAATGATAAGCTTATCCAGGTTTTCAGAAGAGGATTTTCCTGATACTGTAAATTCCACTCCTTTAGGGTTGATCCGTTCAACTTTTGCACCGACTTTTATTTCTATTCCTTGAGCCAGCATCTTTTTTTGAACCACATTTGAAATGTCACTGTCTATCGGCGGGAGGATTTTGTCCATAGCTTCATAAACATGGACCTTTGCTCCCATCGCTGCGTAGGCCATGGCCAGTTCAACACCGATAACCCCGCCCCCGACTATTCCAATTGTGCCTGGAGGTTCAACCATATCCAGAGCTTCCTTGTTTGTTATCGCAAAACCTTCTTTTACAGCCTCCTGCAATCCCTGAATGGGCGGCAACAAAGCCTCTGAACCTGTTGCAATTATAATTTTGCTGCATTTCACTGTTCTGCCGGTTTGGGTTACTACCAGGCCCGGTTCTTTTACCGAAGCCCATTCCCTTACCAATTCGACCTTCCCAATTTTTAAAAGCCCTTCTATACCTTTAACAAGGGATTCAACGATGCCTGTTTTTCTGGAAACGACCTTGGAGAAATCAATGGTTATTTTTTCTTTTTCAATTCCCGTAATACCAAAAAGCTCGGCATTCTGGATATCCTTTATTACACTTGCTGTTTTCAGCAGGCTTTTCGTAGGGACACAACCCCAGTTAACGCAAGTTCCGCCCAACTTTTCCTTTTCAAAAAGAATAACTTTTGCGCCTTTTTGTGCAGCTTTTATTGCCGCAACGTAACCTCCGGGGCCTCCCCCTATTATGCCTATCTCATACTGCATTTAATTCACCTCGCCAGGAACAGTTTTTATTTAATTTCCCCAAAAAGTTAAAAGGGTTTACGCCTCTCTTTCCCAGGATCATCTGTCTGTTCCTTTTTAAACCGAAGGGAGAGGTGTATCCCTCTCCCTTCGGTCTTCTTGACTCCTTCTTGTCAAAAAACCACTCGTCAATTACTGTGTTCCTGAAAAATACAATTCTCCAAATGACACTTATTTCTCAAAAATAGACATATACGGATTTTCGATCAATTGTTTCAGGTACATCACCGCGCTGGCACCGATGTCTCCGTCTACTGCACTGTGATCAACGCACAGGTTCAGGCCAATGTGCTTGTTGCTGACGACCCTGCCGTCTGCACAAAGTGCACATTGATCTTCAATCCCGCCCACTGCAAGGATAGTAATTTCAGGAGGGTTGATGATGGCGTTGAAATTGCGAACCCCGAACATCCCCAGATTGGAAACTGTAACAGTACCCCCTGTCAGATCATCCATGGAAAGCTTGTTATCCCTGGCCTTCTGGGAGAAATGCCTTGCCTGTTCATCAAGCTCAAGCAAGCTCATGGAACAGGCATTTTTCAGAACAGGTACTATCAGGCCTTCCGGGCGGGCAACCGCCATTCCAAGATTCACCCGGGAGAACTGGCGTATCTCTTCGCCTACCACATGAGCATTAAGCATCGGGAACTTTTTGATCATGAGTACATAGAAGTACATGATCATGGAATTAACGGATACCTTCTTGTCATGAAGTTCAGACATCTCTTTCCTTATCCGAAGTATCTCGTTCACTACCGGCCTGGTTTCAAAACAAATATGCGGTTTGAAAGAAACACTTTCCCTCATTCTTTCCGCTATTATTTTTCTTATTCCGGCCATTTTGATGACAGTCACAGATTGTTCTCCGGAAGAAATCAAGGATCCTTTCGACAAACCTTGAGCCTCTTTTGCGGCATCCTGCTTTTTGGAGACGAACTCCAAAACGTCTTCCTTTGTTATCCTGCCCCTTGGACCTGTTCCAGGCACATCCGCCAAGTCAACTTGATTTTCTTCGGCAATTTTCCTGGCGACGGGAGAAGCAAAAACCTCTTTTGTGCCCTTCTTTGCTATTTCTGACTGAGGCACGCTTTCTTTGGGAGGGGTTTCTGAAACCACTCCCACCAATTCCTTTTTAGCCTTTTTCTCAATCGCGCTCTTATGGCGTCCAGGAGTTTTATCAACCTCATCAGCATCCAGAGATTCGCCCTCGTGCTGAATAACCGCAATTACCTTGCCGACTTCTACAGTTTCATCGACGGGGGCAAAAATACGGAACAGCATCCCTGACACCGGGGATTTAACCTCAATAGCCAACTTGGAGGTCATTACCTCGCAAATAGTCTCCTCTTCCTTTACGCTATCACCTTCCTGCTTAAGCCAGGCCTGAATACGCCCCTCGGTAACCGTCTCCCCGGCCTGAGGCAGGTATACATTTGAAGGCATGCCTACACCTCTCTCTGTCCTTCTTTTACTTTTTCAGACTAGCCATTACGGCTTCCTTGATCTTGTCCTTCCCTGGCAGCCAGTATTTCTCCAGTGCCGGTGAGTAGGGGACCTGAACGTCTGGGGCCGTAACACGCAATATCGGGGCATCAAGATAGTCGAAGCAACGCTCCTGGATCTGGGCAGTTATGTCACTGGCTACCGCCCCGGTCCTGAAAGCTTCGTTCACTACGATCGCCCTGTTCGTCTTCTTCACGGATTCGGATATGGTATCCATGTCCAAAGGTTTTATAGTTACCGGATCCACGACCTCGACAGAGATGCCCTCTTCCTCCTCAAGTTCTTTTGCCGCCTTCAAACTTTCAACGACCATCTTGGAAATTGCCACGATCGTAATATCTTCCCCTTCTTTTTTAACGGAAGCCTTGCCAAGAGGAAGGGTGTATTCCCCTTCAGGTATCTCCCCCTCTGTCGGGTAGAGCATCTTGTGTTCGACAAAGGCAATGGGGTTGTCGTTGCGGATGGAGCTCTTCAGGAGCCCTTTGGCGTCATAAGGGCTGGAAGGCATCACAAGAACCAGGCCTGGAACGTGGTAGAGCCAGGCTTCAAGGCTCTTGGTATGCTGGCAGGAGCCCTTGCTGCCCGAGCCGCCCTGGGTCCTTAAAACAAGCGGGACTTTGACGCCCTCCCAAAGATAAGGCATCATCGTCGTCTGGTTGATGAGCTGGTCCATGGCTATCCCCAGCCAATCCATGAACATTATCTCAACTACGGGACGCAGGCCGGCAACGGCGGCGCCTGTCGCACCACCCATAATGGCAGCTTCGGCAATAGGTGTGTCGAAGACCCTGTCGCTGCCGAATTTTTTCATCAACCCGTCGGTAACCTTGAAAACTCCTCCATAGGTTGCCACATCCTCACCAAAGAGAACGACCCTGGGATCCCTTTCCATCTCCTCGGAAAGAGCCTCATTGAGAGCCTGCCTGTAAGTAACCTTCTTCATGGCCATGAGATAGTTCCTCCTTAAATCTCAGCAGCGTAGACATTTGCCCAGAAAACACTCTCATCGGGATCAGGCGCGATCATCGCTTCATCGTAGGCATCGTCGATAACCTTTTTGGCGTCCGATTCAATTTTCCGGGCTTCCTCTACGGTGATGATCTTCTTTTCGATGAGTTTCTTTAGCTCAGATATATATCCATCCATATCTAATAA
>CAZAMZ010000041.1:0-10113 GCA_964486375.1 uncultured Synergistaceae bacterium
CGAAGGCGGCCTCCAGTTCATCCAGCCTTGGCTGCAGCTGTTCGGGAACGTAACTACCTCCAAAGGTCCCGAAATAACCCTTTCTTGCCTCGACTTCCTTCCTCATGCTCTTCATTTCCTCTTCCTCCTCGGCTCAAAAATTCGGGGTGTCCGCAAATAAAAAAGGGGCGTTCATCCTTTCGGATACGCCCCTCGCCGAAACAAAAAACGCGGGGCCGCGGTTTTGTACCGCAGCCCCGCGTGAGATCACGCGACGGTCCGCGGCGCCTTTAGCGCCACCACCAGAAAAAATTTGCGGACTTCATGGAACCTCTGCTGACCTCTTCTCTTCTCATCTTTGCGAACACTCCCCTTGCGAGGGACTATAGCAGATGCTTTTCCGCATTGCAATACCCAGGTCGCTTACCGGGTCGCCCAGTTTTTTCATGAGGCAACGAATAGCTTTCACTTGGATTCTTATATGAGGCAACAGGTACCCTTGACGTGATGAAAAAATCTTTTCGGGCCAGTCTTCAAACCTGGACCGAAAAAGTATATTGTTTTTCCGGCAGTCTGTGATATAAATCCATGGGACGGAAAATATACCGGTTTTCCAGAAGAAGGTGTCCTTGCAATGGCCAGCGCAAGATTCGCAGTTTTCGTACTGCTGCTGTCTTCAGCCGTCCTTTTCTTCCTCTCCGGCAGCACCTGGATCAGAAGGAAAAACGCGGGCAGTCCGGCTAAATGGCTTTCCCTGTGCATGTCCGGAGCCGCAATATACTGCTTTGGCTATGCAATGGAACTCTCCTCCGGAACTCTGCCCGAAATGATGTCGTGGATCCGTTTTCAACACCTCGGGATCCAGGTTCTCGCCCCGACATGGCTCCTGTTTTCCCTTCACATATCAGGTAGACAGAACCTTATAACTACCAGCAGGCTCTTTGTTTTCCTTTCGATCCCACTCTTCCTTTTCTTCTCTGCCCAAACCCTTGGGGGGCTCAACCTGTTTCACTTATCGCCGCGAATCGTCACATCCGGACCTTTCCCCTTCTTTACATACGACAGAGGCCTTGTGGCCTGGATAAGTGTTACTTACCTGACATTCTGCGTGACGGCCAGCACTTTTATCTTCTCTGTCATGTATTTGGGATCAACGCCGCTTTTCCGACGCCAGGTGATGCTGTTTATCCTCGGCTCCCTGATCCCCTGGATAGCAATGATCATTTACATGTTCAAGGCCGCACCCCAGGGTCTCGACCTTAATCCCTTCGCCCTTTCCCTGAGCGGCGTTATTTTCTCCCTGGCCCTTTTCCGGTACAGGCTGCTTGACATTGTTCCTCTGGCAAGAGACGTTATTTTTGAGAATATGGGAGATGGTGTCCTTGTGGCAGACAACAGGGGCCGGATGATCGATTTCAACCCCGCCGCAGGAAGGATGATCCCCGAGATCGACAGGAACTCCATCGGTTCCCCTCTCAAAGAAATTATGGCCCCTTACCCCGAGCTGATCCTTCATCTGGATGATGACCCGGCCGAGTCGATCGATATCAGGATCAGCCGCGGAGAGATAACAAAATACTACAAATGCAGCGTCTCACTTCTGACCGGGGCAAACGTCGGATCTGCAGGAAGGATAATCATTTTCAGCGACATTTCCAGGATACGACACCTGATGGACCAGCTGGAGGAACAGGCCGCTTTGGACGGTCTTACCGGGGTCTACAACCGGAGGCACTTCACCGAACTGGCAGTCAGGGAGATATACCGTTTCCATCGTTTCGGCGGGGCGCTTTCGATGATCATGCTGGATCTCGACCATTTCAAGAACATCAATGATTCCTTCGGGCACTCGGCAGGAGATGCAGTACTTAAAGCCGCTTCAAAAACATTAGAGGAAACCATCAGGAAAACAGATATTATCGGACGGTTCGGGGGAGAGGAATTCATCATTCTGCTCCCTGAGACCGGTCCTGATTCGGCAGCGGAACTGGCGGAAAAACTAAGGGATCGTCTTGAGAGGCTTGCTGTATCTTTCCAGGACAGGACTTTCAATGTAACCGCAAGTTTCGGGGTTACAGGAGTTGTATCCCCTGACAAAACCAGCCTGGAAGAACTCTTCGAATGCGCCGACAGGGCTCTATACGAGGCCAAGACCTTCGGCCGCAACCGTGTTGTAGCATCCTGACCCACCCTTGGTGACCCACCCTTGGGGTCAGACCTTGATTTTGACCGTATGCATACAATCATGGCCTCTTGTGGTCTCTTACTGCCTTGCTCACAGTACTGTAATGTACACTGAAATGCTTCGCTATTTCCGCCTGGCTAAAACCCCCTTCAAGATAAGCTCTCGCCATGGCCTCTCTTCTGTCACGGTACCCCCTCAGATATTCTTGAATGAAGGACATGGGCTTTCTCCTCTGCTCATTAACAATATCAGGATCAGAACCATCGGGAGGGCACTTGAACTGCACATCCTCTATAAAGGCTTCATCCCCCAGATAGATCTGTTGGCGCACCTTGTCCATAAGGTCTTCTTCTCTTACCATGCCCTGAGCGATAAATTCTATATACTGCCTTCTTCTGCTTTCCCTGCCACCGCTACCTTCGGACACGAGCTCCAGGATCCAGTCAGGATCGAACCAATCCGGACACTCTTCCAGACCTGCTGTTGCCCGGTAGCTGCTCCAGCGCCAATCTCCGGGATCATTGACCCGCCCGGATCTTACCGGATTGAGAACCACGTATCTTATCAGCTCCAACAAGTACCTGTTTTTTTCAACTACGATAGAATGGAACCTCCCCTGAAACAGATGCCCTACCCTCCCATGATTTTTGTTGAAATATTGGGTATATATACCGTTAAGGAGCCTCATACCCTCGGAGAGATTAGGCTCTGGTGTCTCAACAACAAGATGAAAATGATTACCCATCAGACACCATGCATATGTTGCCCAACTGAGCCTGTCCACAATGTTTGAGTAGATGTCAAAAAATCTCTCGCGGTCGTGGTCATTCAGATAAATTCCCTGTCTATTGTCTCCACGGGACATAACATGATGAAGGGCACCTGGATATTCGATCCTTAGAGGTCTTGTCATAATAAAATAATACTATCATACAAAAGGTTAAAATCAAGGTCTGACCCCAAAGGGTTGTCCTCAAACGACCTTTGTGCTGCCCTCATGACCTAATTTACAGGACCTACGACCGAGGCCAGGGTCTTTTGGGAAAGGTGATCCACGAACCTGTTGTTTATCTCAGGGATAAGATCCCCGAAAAGGCAGCCTCTGAAGGGGCATCGGCCTCTGTGAAGCAGGCAGTGTTCCGGCTTGGGATTACCCTCTATTGCCGAAAATATTTCAAGAAGGGTTATCTCCTCTGCTGGTCGGGCAAGTGCAAAACCACCTCCGGGACCGCGAAGCGAATTGACCAGCCCGGCTTTTGATAGCCTCTGGAAGACCTTGGACAGATGGGCTTCGGAGGATGCGGTTTTTTCCGCCATTTCGTGAACGCTTACCCGTCCCCCGCTCATGGCAAGGATACCCATTCCATGCAATGCCAGCGATGCCGCCTCGGATATCTGGATTATGTTTTTCAACTTCCACCTCGGGTATTTATCGGTGCCCTCCAGTCTGACAGGCCAGGAGGGCACCGTTTTTCGTTCCTTCTTTTCCGGGGATATCCCTCCCCTGGTCAAACTAACCGAGGATAGCCTTAAGGTCTTCCTCGGGGGTGGTGACAGGCATCAGGTTGAAGGTTTCGTGTAAGAATTCCAGCACTGGCGGTTTCACGAAGGCCGGAAGGCTCGGTCCGAGCCTCATGTTTTTGACCCCCAGGTAAAGCAGCGACAACAGGATGCAGACGGCCTTCTGTTCGTACCAGGAAAGGACCAGCGACAGTGGAAGACCGTTGATGTCGGTCTCGAAAGCACCGGCAAGAGCCTGGGCGATCATCACCGCCGAATAGGCGTCGTTGCACTGACCTATATCAAGCAGGCGCGGTACCCCGTCGATATCGCCGAGGTCCAGCTTGTTGAAACGGTACTTGCCGCATGCCAGGGTAAGTATGACACAATCCTGCGGGACCATTTTGACAAAATCCGTGTAGTAGTTACGCCCCGATTTGGCGCCATCGCAGCCACCCACCAGGAAGAAATGACGGATCTTTCCGGTTTTAACCATGTCAATGACCGTTCCTGCAACGGACATCACAGCCTCGCGGCCGAACCCCACCGTGATCAGGTGCTCAGGAGCATCTTCCCTGAAACCGGATGCCTTCAGAGCCGCCTCTATCACCGGCGAAAAGTCCTTGCCGGAACCTATGTGCCGTACTCCGGGCCATGCCACCAGGCCCGTCGTAAAAATACGGTCCTTGTAGCTGTCCTTAGGTTTCTGTATGCAGTTGGTAGTCATGAGGATGGCGCCGGGAAACTCGTCGAACTCTTTCTGCTGGTCCTGCCAGGCACCGCCGTAGTTCCCTGCAAGGTGGGGGTACTTGTTAAGGCCGGGGTAGCCGTGACAGGGGAGCATTTCGCCGTGGGTGTAAATGTTAATCCCTTTCCCCTCGGTCTGTTTCAGAAGCATTTCGAGGTCCTTGAGATCGTGACCCGACACGAGGATGGCCTTGCCTTTAACCGGCGTTACCCTCACCTTAGTCGGAACGGGGTGGCCGTAGGAACTTGTGTTGGCCCTGTCAAGCAATTCCATGACCTTGACGTTCCACTCCCCGGCGCCCAGGGTATGCCTGACAAGGTCATCCTGGGTAAAGGACCCGCTTGACAGAAAGTCCAGGTATTCGTGGAAGAAACCGTATATCCCCTCGTCATCGTAACCAAGGACATGGGCGTGGTCGGTATAGGCGGCGCTGCCCTTGAGTCCGAAAAGGATAAGGTCATGCAGGCCCTGGAAGACATCACCGTGTTTTTTGGCCCCCTTTTCGGGTGTCAGCTCCTCGCCCTGTTTGACCATCTCGGACCTTGTTGACGCAGGTTCGAACAAGGCAGGACCATTCAGTGATTCAGGCTCCTTGCCGGCTCCGGCGGCTGCCTTCTCGTACATTGTCCTGGCTTTGGCTCGAACGTTGACGGCCCTTTTAATAAGGGTCTCCATTCTTTCATCGTCAAAGTTGACATTGGTGATAGTAGTGAAGAGGGCCTCGACCACGAAGAGATCGATTTCACGATCCCTGGCGCCAAGTTTCCTGGCCCTGTGGGCGTACATGGAAATACCCTTGGCGACATGGACAAGAAGGTCCTGTAGATGGGCCACCTCGGGGCTCTTGCCGCAAACTCCTACCGCTGTGCATCCCGTTCCCTTTGCGGTCTGCTCGCACTGGTAACAGAACATTCTTTCTCACTCTCCTTGTCTGTTCTTTATCAGTATCCTGGGGGACTTATCAGAAAAACGGTACCATTATACCGCTTTACTGGTCCCTGACAATACCCTTTTCCTTCCTATCTTTCCAGGGGTGGAACAAAGGGTATCTCTATGTTCTTCCTCAGCTGCATCGCAGGCATCCCAATTACAACTATCCCTGAATCTTCGTCCACGTGGTAGCGTTTTCGGTCCTCCTCTAGGTCATAACCGATTATCGTATCGGGGGGGATCTTGTTGTGGGCGTCCACTATCACTTTCCTTAGTTTCGATCCCTCACCCACTTCGACACCCTGTCCCAGTATGCATTCCTCGACAATCGATCCGGGGTTCAGGACGGTGCCTCTCGACAGAACAGAGTTGTGGGCGACAGCTCCCAGCACCCGGCTTCCCTCAGCCCTGAGGGTACCGATTATCGAGCACATCTGACCCTTGACGGGATAGGAATAGGTCGGAGGATCCGAAAAGGAAACGGTACGGATCGTCCAGCGGGGATTGTAGAGGGTCATGTCCGAATCTGGCTTGCAAAGGTCCATGTGGGCATCCCAGTATGCCTTGATCGTTCCTACGTCCTTCCAGTAAGGGCGGTCCCTTCCGGGAAGTACATTTTTGGAGAAATCATAGGCAAACACGTTGCATTTCTTGTGAAGAACCGGGAGGACATCTTTGCCGAAGTCGTGGCTGCTCTCTTCATTCTGGGCATCGTCGAGGACAGCCCCTTCCAGTGCCTCTCTTTCAAAAATGTAATTTCCCATAGATGCGAAAGTAAAACCCGGCCTTCCGGGTATTTCCGGCGGGTTTTTCGGCTTCTCGACAAAATCGATTATCCTGCCGTTCTCATCGGTATGGATGCACCCGAACTGCCATGCTTCGGATCGAGGGACAACGTTTGCCGCTACCGTAACGTCGGCCTTCTTGTCCATGTGAAAATCCAGCATCTGCTCCACATCCATTTTGTAGATGTGGTCGGCGGCAAAAATGCATATGTGGTCGGCATCGTACAGTGTCACCAGGTGAAGGTTCTGGAAGACCGCGTCACAGGTCCCCTGGTACCAGTGCTCTCCCCTCCACATCTGGGCAGGGGCCAAAGTCACGAAGTGATCCCTGTCCCTCAAAGCTCCCCCGAACTGCCATCCCCGTTCAATATGTTCGTTCAGGGACTGGCTTTTGAACTGGACCAGGACGTAGATCGAGAACAGGCCGCTGTTAACCAGGTTGGACAGGGCAAAATCCACGATGCGGTATTTTGCCGCGAACGGCACTGCCGGTTTCGCCCGGTATTTTGTTAGGGGCATCAGGCGCTCACCCTTGCCTCCTGCGAGGATAATGGCAAGAACTCTTCCATGTTTGCCGTATATCATGACTATCCCCTCCAGTATATAAAAACGCTGTCATTCTGACAGTGACCGGTAGAGGGTCAGGTAGGACCGCGCCGGGAGGTCCCACGAGAAATCCCTCTCCATACACCTTTTCCTTATCTGTGACCAATGCCTGGGTTCTGAATAGTGGGACAGAGCCCTCTTCACCGCGGCGATCAACGCCTCAGGGCTGAAGTCCTCGAATGTGAAGCCTGTTCCACGGGGCCCCGCATCGACATCGGGTACGGTGTCTGCAAGCCCTCCGACCGCTCTGGCGACCGGGACGGTCCCATACCTCATGGAGATCATCTGCGAAAGTCCGCAGGGCTCGAAAAGAGATGGCATAAGGAAAATATCTCCCCCGGCGTAGGCAAGACGGGCAAAAGGCTCGTCAAAGGCAGCCCTGAAGTGAAGTCCGTCGGGCCTTCGAGCGGAGGCATCGGCGAATTTCCCCTCAAGGGAGCTGTCACCTGTTCCTATTACAGCTATCCTGGCTCCGGTGGAAAGTATTTCGTCCAGTGCATCAAGCAGTATATCCATGCCCTTCTGTCTGACCAGACGCCCCACCGAGACCAGAACAGGCCCCTGGAAGCCCTCCCAGCCGCATTCGGACAGTAAGGAGGAATGGCAGACCTTTTTGCCCTTCATATCCCCTGTGGAAAAATTGGCAGGCAGCATCCTGTCCCTAGCTGGATCCCAGGCGGCAGTATCGATCCCGTTCAGGATCCCTGCAACTTTTCCCTTGCGGTATTCAAGGACTCCTTCGAGTCCCTCGCCGAACTCCGGCGAGAGTATCTCCCTGGCATAATTCGGGCTGACAGTGGTAACCGCATCGGCGGCGACGATCCCCCCCTTGAGGAGGTTGGCGCTCCCGAAGAACTCGACACCATCCATCGAATAAGAATCCGGTCCCATTTCCCAATCGTTCAGGACTGAAAGCGGAAGAATTCCCTGGTGGGCCATGTTGTGGATCGTAAGGATCGTTCTGGGTCTGTTGTCGGCAAAGGCATACTTCAGGTGCCATTTCAGGGCCGCTGCCGCAAGGGAGGAGGGCCAGTCATGCAGGTGAAGTATCCGGGGCCTCCATACGCCTTTAAGGGAATGATCCACCGCTGCCAGGGAGAGAAAGGCAAAGGGCATTACTGAGAACGGATCAAGGTGCTGGGGGTATATACGGGGCGATGAAAAGAATTCATGATGCTCAAGAAGGCAGATCTTTACACCGGAAAGATCGAAGATCCTGACCAGGCCGCAGTGTTCGCGCTTCCTTATAAAGACGCAGACAGGTCTGGAATCCTGTATCTCCTCGGCTCCAATATTGCTGAGGCGTTCACTCACCCCGGGCCAGGAAGGGGTCATAACACGGATGTCGGCGCCAAGCCTGCAAAGGGCAGCCGGAAGTGAACCGGCAACGTCCGCCAGTCCTCCCACCTTTGACAGGGGAGCCAATTCAGGGGTTACGTGAAGAACAGGTATACGGGAGCGATCTCCGGTTTCAGTCATTGTCGCCTCCCGGGAATTGGTTCTTTCAACTGATGCTATTTTACTATGATTAAAAGGTCTTTGCCAGTTCCGGACAGTGGGATGTCATTGCTCTCGGGCAACTGATAGAACCGGTTTACAAAGTTCGGAGATCCAGGTCTGAGTCCCGGAAAACGGGAACAACATTGCCTGCACACATTCATGCCAAAGGGTTATTCCCGGTCTTCAGAGTTCAAGGTATGGGAACTTTCCACCCTCTCTTTCAGAGCCCTGTTCATATCCTCAAAGCCCTGACGGGTTCTTTCAATAAGGGACGATGGAAGGAAGGGTGCAAGGACCCCCCGGAATGTCTCGCTCTGCATAAGGTGCACATGCCCCTCGCCGGCCTCCTCTATCCTGAAGGAGTGATCCCCGTCCAGGAGTCCCGGGATCCACAGTCGCCCGAGCCAGCGCAGCTCTTCTCCCGGTTCTGCAGACTTTACCATGGGGGCAAAATCCATCGTACTCCCTCCGGGAAGGACTATCCGCACCGAAAGCCTGGCTCCCGCCTTCAGTTCTCCCGATATCATGGGTATAAACGGGTTCCATTCAGGATACTTGCCAAGATCGGAAAGGACTTCCCAGACCTTTTCACGGCTCGCCTGGATAAAGATACCCGACTCGACAACCTTCAAGAGATCTACCTCCGATCGCTTTCCTGAAATATTTTTCCCCGGCCTTGAACATCCCGGCAGGAAAAGGGGCTGCTGCTGCTTCTTCTTTGTTGCTATTCTATTATAATGAACCGGTATCCCGGTAAACTAATATGGGACTGCCAAAGGAGTGGTGGTTATGCTTGTGAAAGCCAGATCGTTCAGGTTCAGGTATATCCTTTTCCTCGTTCTTGTTTTCCTGGTCCCGTTCCTGGTTCCGTCCCTGTGTATCGGGGCCGATATCGAAGGAAGCAGGGATTCACCCCTTCTGAAACGCTACGAGGGGTCTTTTATCGTCCAGTATTCTTTCAAGGAATACGACAGCACCGTGATACCTCTTGGGAAGACCGTTTACGAGGGGGACAGGTACAAGTTCTCCGTCTCGGACACGGTGGAGGGTAAAGTTACCAGGATCCTTTACATCGTTCCGGAGGGGCGGAGCGCACTGGAAGTCTTCCGCAACTACGAGGGTGAACTTGAATCAAACGGGTACGAGATCCTTTTTTCGGCTTCGAAGGAAGAACTCGGCCCCTACGACAGCTTCGCTGAGACCCTTTACGGAAGGGACAGGCACTACCCCCTCCCGGGAGATGAAAGGACCAAGAACCAGCAGTTCCTCTCGGCAAGACTGGTCCGGCCCGAGGGGAACGTTTTCGTGACCCTTTACGCCCTGGAGAATCACTTCTGGGGAAACGAGACGAAAATGGAAAAAGGACGGACCTATGTAAGAGTGGACGTTACCGAAACAAAGCCTATGGAGACCAGAATGGTTGTGGTGACGTCAGACGAGATGGCAAAGGGTATCGAGGAAACGGGACGGATAGCCCTCTACGGGATCTTTTTCGACACGGACAAGACGGACATAAAACCCGATTCAGTCCCGGTTTTGGAAGAGATCGCCAAGCTGATGAAAGCCTCTCCCAATCTTAGAGTCCTTGTCGTGGGGCACACCGACAGCACCGGCGACAGGGAGTACAACATGGGCCTTTCAAGGAGGCGTGCGGAATCGGTGGTGAAATACCTCCAGGACAAGTTCCAGATACCGGCGTCGCGGATGATCCCTGCTGGTGTCGGCATGCTTGCTCCCGTCGCTTCCAACAGGACCGAGGAGGGAAGGGCGAAGAACCGGAGGGTCGAACTGGTGGAATTCTAGATACCTGAAGGTCAATTCCGGCAAGTACTATTGTTCATTAGAAAGGGGGGTGTTTGGAGCCCCCCTTGAGCCTCGAT
>CAZAMZ010000042.1:0-10079 GCA_964486375.1 uncultured Synergistaceae bacterium
GTTCGACCGGAGCATAGTAAGTACATGGTTCAGGGGAAAGACATGCGGTTTCATAGGTTACGGAGGTATTGCCAAGGCGGTGGCAAGGCTTCTGCGCCCCATGGGAATGAGGATCATTGCAGTGAACACCAGAGGAGAGACTGATGAAGAAATAGACTTCATCGGGACGATGGAAGACCTCCCCGTGATCCTGGAAGAGTCCGATGTGCTGGTTGTCGCGGTACCCCTTACAAGGAAGACCAGGGGTCTCCTTGGAGAGAGGGAACTGGCCAGGATGAAAAAGGACGCCATCCTGATCAACCCCGCAAGGGGAGCGATCATCGATCAGGACGCCCTTTTCGAGAGGATGAAGGCTTTCCCGGAATTCAGGGTCGGGATAGATGCCTGGTGGGTTGAGCCCCATACCCATGGCGAATTCAGGATCGACCACCCCTTCTTCGAACTGGACAACCTTCTTGGATCACCGCACAATACGAATCTTGTCGATGGCATTTTCCCGGTCGCTGCGAAGATCGCCGCAGAGAATGTCAGGGATTTTCTCAAGGGCAGGAAACCCAGGGGAGTTGTCGACAGGGAGGATTATGTTTTTTAGTTGTTACAGATCAGCTATCATGACCAATAAAAATACCAGGGGAGGCTGCCAGATCCGCCATGATAAAAGATTTCAGTTTTGAACTTCCGACGAGGATCGAATTCGGTCAGGGGGTATCGTCAAAAGTAGCTGGTGTGCTGGGAGAACTGGGGGGGAAGCGTCCCCTGGTGGTCACCGACAAGGGAGTTATAGGGGCAGGGATATTCGACAGGATCAAAAAGCACCTTGAAAGCGGTGGTATCGAGTACCTGGTTTTCAGCGCCGTGGAACCGAATCCGAAGGACAGGGATGTCATGAATGGAGCTGCCGCGGCCAGGGAATTTGGCGCCGACTCCATAATAGCTATCGGGGGTGGGAGCCCGATCGACTGTGCCAAGGGTATAGGGGTGATCGTGACCCATGGGGGAAAGATCAGGGATTATGAGGGCAGGAACGCCGTAACTGAAGAGACCCTTCCGATGGTGGCGATACCCACTACTTCCGGTACAGGGAGCGAGGTCACCTTCAGCTCTGTCATCACTGACACCGGAGACAGGTTCAAGTTCAGCATAAGACACCCCGGGATAGCCGCAAAGGTGGCTCTCTGTGACCCCGTTCTTACGGCTTCAATGCCGCCGATGCTGACGGCGGCAACAGGCATGGATGCCCTGACACACGCAATAGAAGGCTTCACCGCGATCCCTTCGGAGCCTGTTTCCGACGCCTGTGCCCTGCATGCCATTGAAATGATAGTTAATTTTCTGCCCAGGGCTGTGAATTCCGGGGATGACATGGAGGCAAGGTCTGCAATGCTTATGGGGAGCGTTCTGGCGGGGATCTCCTTCTCCCATTCGGATGTAGCCTCGGTCCATTGCATCGCCGAGGCGCTGGGGGGAATGTACGATGCTCCCCACGGCATGTGCAACGCTGTTGCCCTGGCTCCCGTGATGAGGTTTAATATGCCCTTCTGTGTAGACCGTTACGCCAGGGTCGCCTCGGCAATGGGTATTTCTTTCAAAGGATCCGAAGAAGGTGCGGAAAAGGCAGTTGAAAAGGTGGAAAAGCTCGCGGCGGAGGTCGGGTTGCCCCCGTTCAGTTCCCTTGGAGTAAGGGATGGCGACAGGGAGACAATTGCTGAATTCTCTGCACGGAACGGCAGCAACGCCAGCAATCCCAGGCCGATGTCGAAGAAAGATTACCTGGAACTGCTGGAACTGATGGGGTAAGGGGGCTGAAGATCCGGCCTTGCTAACTGTCCCAGGCCCCTTCCCTGTCGGCTATCCCGTAGAGGCTGTCGAGGATATCTGCGAACAGCGGATCGATCTTTCTGGGCGGGTCGGTCCTGAGGAAGGTCCTTTCACGGCTTATGCCGTTCTCTTTCCAGGATCTTCCTGAGGATATGCAGTTCTGTGCAAAGCCCTGCGTGTGATCCAGGGCTTTTGCAAAGCGTGCTTCGGGGGTGGCCTCCTCCTCGAATTCGTCCCAGAGTGACCTGAATTCATTGGCGAGATCACCCGGAAGGGAGGAGAACAGCCTGTCTGCAGCGGCCTCTTCCCTTTCCCTCTGACCGGCTGCGCCTTTTTCGTCGTATGCATAGGTGTCGCCGGCATATATCTCAACAAGATCGTGGGTAAGGACCAGTTTAAGTACCTTGAGCAGGTCCGTCTGAAATCCGATCTCGCCATGGAGGAGCATCGCCCAGATCGCGAGGTGCCACATGTGCTCGGCAATGCTTTCTCGCCTGCTTCCGTCCCACAGGTATCCCTTGCGGAGGATGGTCTTGGCTTTGTCTGTGGTTTTCAAAAAATCAAGTATCCGCTCATTTCGTTCTTCCATTTGGAATCCCTCCGTTATCGGGTTCCTTCCCTGGATAGTGTTTGCGACAGGGAAAGAAAGCAATATATTGTCAGTGATAAATTTCTAGAATCCAGGACGTCGGATCTACAAAAAACAAGAGGGGGAAAAGGCGCAATGAATATCGACAGCAAATACCGGGATATTCCTGAAAGAAGAAAAGAGTTCCCATCCCTTTCAAGGGTTCATAACGGTTATCCGCTGGCTTTTTTTGACGGCCCCGGAGGTACCCAGGTGCCCCGGTCGGTAATCGATGCCGTCGTGTCATACTACTGCACTTGCAACTCCAATACTCACGGATTTTTCGTCACGACCAACGAATCGGACATGATGCTTGAAGAAACCAGGAAAGCCGTCGCTTCCTTCCTGGGTGCCTCAGGGGGGAGCAACATTTCTTTCGGCCACAACATGACCACCCTCAACTATACCCTTAGCAGGGGTATAGGCAAGGTTTTTTTCCCCGGGGACGAGATACTGATCACCCAACTGGATCACGAAGCCAACAGGGGGCCATGGCTTGCGCTCAGAGAGGAAGGGATCGTCGTAAGGGAAGTCGGGCTTCTTCCTGATGGAACCCTTGATTACGACGATCTCAGGGAGAAGATCAACGAGAACACCCGTCTCGTGGCAATGGGTTTTTCCTCGAACGCCCTCGGTACGGTCAACAATGTCGGCCTGGCCAGGGAACTTACACACAAGGTTGGAGCCTGGCTGCTCATCGACGCCGTTCATTATGCTCCACATTTCCCCATCGATGTCAACTCTCTTGGCGTCGACTTCCTGCTCTGTTCCGCTTACAAGTTTTACGGGACCCATATAGGCATCCTGTATTCAAGGGAAGGTCTCCTGGACAGGATACCGGTATATACACTCAGAACACAGGAGCAGCATGCACCATACTGCATCGAGACCGGAACCCTCAACCACGCCGCGATCGCCGGGGTAAGGGCGGCAGTGGAGTTCATCGCTTCCTTCGGCAATGGTGATTCCCTCCGGGAAAATGTCGTTTCCGGAATGGGTCGCATAGGAGAGTATGAACATATACTCGGTAAAGAGATCCATGAAAGCCTCAAAGGGATAAGAGGGGTTGAAGTGGCGGGTCCGGGTTTCGATTCAGGCAACAGGGTCCCGACGGTCTCATTCACCATGGAAGGCATGGATCCCATCGAAGTCTGCAAGTTGCTTGACAGGCGGGGGATATGCGCCTGGGATGGACACTTTTACGCGATACGGCCCATCGAGGTCCTGGGACTTCTCGAAAAAGGCGGAGTGACCAGGGTGGGCGTCTCCCTTTACAACACTCCTGATGAGGTGCAGAGACTCCTCGAGGCGGTTTCCGATATTGCCGAGGGGAAGCTAAGGTAGGGGAGGAAGGATGAAGGCACTTTTCATTGGATTCGGGAACGTAGGGAGAACCGTGGCGAGGATCCTGACCAGGGAAAAGGCCAGGTTCCCCGGGATGGAGATCCTCGACGAGTTGACGGTTGCTGGAATAGTCACCAGGAGCAGGGGTTCCCTTGCCTGTCCTGACGGGGTCGACCTTCGGGAGGCTCTGGATCGCTTTGAGGCCCTTGGGCGTTTCCCGGAAGAGATGAGGGGCTACTGTTGCCTGAGCGGAGAGGAAGCAGCCGCCGACCTCGATTACGATGTGCTGGTCGAACTGTCCACTCTCTCTATCGAGAACAGGGGAGAGCCTGCAATCACCCATATCATGACTGCCCTGACGAGAGGGCGCCACGCAGTTTCAGCCAACAAGGGGCCCGTGGCTTTTTCGTTCAGGGAACTTTCGGAACTGGCAGCAGCGACGGGAAAATATTTCCTTTTCGAGACGGCCGTAATGGATGGTGCCCCGGTTTTCAACCTTTGCAGATCCTGTCTCAGGGGATGCAGCATTTCTGCCGTGGACGGGATACTTAATTCAACCACGAATTACATCCTGGGAAGGATGGAGGAAGGTGTCGACCTCGCCTCGGCCATCAGGGAAGCTCAGGAAATAGGGGTCGCAGAGGCCGACCCTTGGCACGATGTCGACGGATGGGACGCTGCCGCGAAGGTTGCGGCGCTGGCCAACGTTATCCTCGGTGCGGGAATGACGCCATTTGAAGTGGACCGCAGCGGGATCGGGGGTCTGACCTGTGATAGTGTCCATGAGGCCATCAGTGCAGGCAAAAGGCTCAAGCTGATCTGCAGGGCGTGGAAGGACGAAAAAGGGGTACATGGCAAGGTGGGGATCGAGGAGATCCCCCTTGACCATCCTTTTTCGCTGGTCGCGGGAGGTGGTGCGGTACTCAGGATCCACACCGATCTCATGGGCCCCGTGCTTGTGACACAGGAAGACCCCGACCTTTACGATACCGCCTACGGGGTGCTGAATGATCTCATCACCATCCGGCAGGGGTCATGAGTCGCCCTGGTCTCCGGGATGTTGTAAATGGACTTCTTTTTTGGTATATTTGAAAATATTTTAAATACCAGGAGGGGTAATAATGATCAGGGAAAAGACCATGAATAATCTGAAAGAAGCTTTTTCCGGTGAATCCCAGGCTAACCGCAAGTATCTGGCTTTCGCAAAAAAAGCTGACGAAGAGGGTTACCACCAGGTAGCAAAGCTTTTCAGGGCCACTGCTGAAGCAGAGACCATTCATGCACACACCCATCTTCGGTCCATGGGAATGGTGGGTTCCACTGCCGAGAACCTGGAAGCTGCAATAGAGGGTGAAACCTACGAATATAAGAGCATGTACCCGGTTTTCATAGATGAAGCGTCAGCAGAAGGCGAGAAACAGGCTGAAAGGTCTTTCAGGCTTGCGAACGAGGCGGAAAAGGTCCATGCAGGACTGTACGGGAAGGCCAAAGTAAGCCTGGAGTCCGGAGAAAGTTTTGACTATTACCTTTGCACGGTCTGCGGACACATTGCAGAAAAGGATGCCCCCGATTCATGCCCCCTCTGTGGGGCGAAGAAACAGGCATACAGGCTTGTAGAATAGATCCTTCGTTACGTGGAGATAGTTCCTTATGCTACGGATCCGCCGGATCACGATCCCGTTCTTTCGGTTCTAGGGCAATTGCTTTAACTGGCCGGGCATGAAGGGGGCCTCCCGGGGGAGGTCCCCTTTTTTGTCGAAAAGCACGGATAAGGTATAGTAATCCTGAAATCTGTCGCTCCAGGAAGGGGTAGGAGGAATGTACAAGATCAGGGTACTCAACAGCGAGGACCTGAACAAGTTGCTCGATATGAAGGATGTAATAGAGGCGGTCGAAACAGCATATGTCCAGTATTCCAATGGCGAGGCTGAACTTTTCCCCGTTATTTCCCACGAATTCGAACCTGGTCTTAAAGAGATGGACATCAAATCAGGATTCCTGTCCCGGACCGGACTGGCGGGATTGAAAATTGTCGGCTATGTGGCCGATAACCCTGACAAGAGAAGAATACCCGCCCTGTCAGGCCTCGTTATGGTCATGAGCATCGAAACTGGTCGACCGGTAGGCATACTGGACGGCATGGTCATTACAAACATGAGGACCGGAGCCGGAGGCGCCATAGGGGCAAAATACCTGGCGAGGAAGGACTCTGATTCTGTGCTGATCGTAGGCCCGGGAGCCCAGGGAAGGGCCCAGCTGCATGGACTGATGAAGGTGCTCCCAGGCATCAGTCACGTCAAAGTGGCAGGGAGGGATCGAGAGAAAATCGCGAAATACATCAGTGAAATGTCGTCCCTTTACGGCAAGGTCTCTTTTGCTGCCGTTTCCATGGATGATCTGAAAAACAATGTTCCCTTTTCGGACATAATAGTTACCTGCACTCCCTCCCACGAACCCTATATCAGGAAGGAATGGGTCAGTCCGGGAACTCACCTGAACGCTATCGGGGCCGATTTTGCAGGGAAACAGGAGATAGAAGAAGACCTGCTCGTGATGGCACGCCTTGTCGCGGATTGCAGTGCCCAGACCCTTGAGGCAGGCGAGATGCAGACGGCTTTCAAAAAAGGGATCATAAAAGCTTCCGACGTGGTGGAGATAGGGAAAGTTATTTCCGGCGAAGAGCCTGGCAGGTCTTCTGACGAACAGGTAACCATGTTCGATGCGACCGGTATGGCCCTGCAGGATATCGTCACAGCCAACCTTGCCCTTGTCAAGGCAATAGAGCGTGGCATAGGTTCACTGGTAACAATGTGAGGCCCGGGGGCGGATCATGACCATATCGCCGGGTATAACCGACATCCTTGCAGCCGCAAGATTCCTTGATGGGAGAGTGCGCAGGACACCGGTTGAACTGTCGTATCCTCTTTCGGATATTGCCGGTTGCGATGTCTTTATCAAATGGGAGAACCTCCAGACCTGCGGTTCCTTCAAACTCAGGGGAGCCCTGAACAAGATGTACTCTCTCACCGAAGAGGAAAAAGGCAAGGGCGTAATTACCGCCTCTTCGGGAAACCACGCCCAGGGCGTGGCTATGGCAGCGGAACTGTTGGGGGTGCGGGCGGTGATATGCGTTCCGGGATCCTGCCCACAGACCAAAAGGGACGCCATAATTTCCCGGGGCGGAGGAATGGTCGAACTCAAGGTGATCGGACGGTTTTATGACGAAGCTGAAGCGGAGGCCGGGATGATCTCCGAAAAGGAAGGCCTGGTCTACATCTCAGCCTACGAAGACCATCATGTTATCTGCGGACAGGGAACCCTGGGGTTGGAGTTCCTTATGGATGTTCCCGATCTTGATCTTCTGGTCGTTCCTATCAGCGGCGGCGGATTGATCACAGGGGTGGCGACCGCCGCCCGGGCGCTTCGTCCTGGTATCGAGGTTATCGGGGTCCATGCCTCGACCAACCCCTCCTGGAAAGAAGCCTGGTCAAGGGGACGTGTAATTGAAGTCGAGGAAAGCGACAGTTATGCTGACGCTCTTTCCGGTGCAGCCTCTTCCATCCTTTACCCTTTGATAAGGAACATTGTTTCGGGTCTTGTGGACGTTTCCGAACAGGAGATCGCACGAGGAATATCATTTTTGCATTCCCGTCACCATCAGGTCGTCGAGGGCGCCGGGGCTGTGGGGGTTGCATCTTTGCTTGCGGGCAAGGTGAAATGCAAAGGGAAGAAAACCGGGATCGTCATTAGCGGCGGCAATATAGGGGATCGGACGGTCCTGAAAGCCATAGAGGAAGCGGGTGAGTCGTTTTGAGCAAAGATCCTGGAAAACGTGAGGATAGCAAGGGTAATGAAAGACGTTCACCGATAACCACCCTCCTTTTCATATCGGTAACCCTTGCCCTTGCAGTAAAACTGTCGCTTAACATCCCGGCCTTCAGGGATTTTTTTTCGGGTTACGGGAAACTGGTACTTCTGCCGGTCCTTTTGCTTCTGGCATACATCGGGACTCAACGAAGGGGATGAAAAGGTCCCCCTGCCTTGCTTTCATTTTTTCAAGTTCCCTGTTCACCAGGGTTATCACCCTTGTTTTTTCGCTAATCCAGGAAGGGGCTACAAGTTCGGGCAATGATGCGTCGGCGCTTAGACGCTGGATTATCGTATGCCCAGGCAGAACCCTGATCGCCTGAACTACCTCATTCACATAATCCCCTATAGAAAGGGGTTGAAATCCCCCTGAAAGAAAGATATTTTCAAGTCTTGTGCCTTTGAGGACATAAAGGGGGTGGAACTTTACCGCATTTACCCCCAGAGATGCCAGGAAGAGAGAGGATCCGGCCAGTTGGCCTTTATGCTCCCCGGGAATACCGGATATCAGATGTGCACAAGTGAGGATCTTTCTTCCTGCAGCCCTTGATAAGGAGTCGATTATCTCCTCTTTCCCGTGTCCCCGTCCGAGCCACTTCAACCCTTCAGGATCCATGGTCTGCACACCTATCTCGATCCAGACATCGATACCCCGTTCCAGCGACAAGGATTCCAGAAAACGGAGGATATCGTCAGGCAACTGGTCCGGTCTGGCACCGACGGCTATACCGGCCACTTTTCCCTGACCTTCGGAAAGGCTGAGGATCTCTTCAAGCACCGCCTTGAAATGATCGCAAGAAGTGTTGGTAGAAGAATAACCCTGAAGGTAGAGAATGGCCATTGCTCCCGGGTCTCTCGAACGGATCCTTTGAAACCCTTTGTGTACCTGGTGTTCGAGGCTCTCCCCTTCAAGGAAGGCGCCCGTTCCGCCTCCCTTCCGGTCACAGAAAATACAGCCGCCTTCCAGGAGTCCCTTCCGGTTCGGGCATCCAAAACCGGCATCAAGGGGGATCTTTCGAACAGATGTTCCCCACCGATGCCGAAGCCACCGCGACCATGAATTGAACCTGGGAGCCGTATCCGTCAAGTCCTAACCTGCCTCGAAAGAAGAACCGGGGGCAAGGGGGAGGTCCGTAATACCTTCCCTTGATTCGGCCACCTTCCGCATTGCTTCGGCTGTATCGATCCAAAGCCTCTCAAGGACCTTTTCGTCGGAAAGAGCGATTATCCTGGCCGCAAAAAGGGCTGCGTTCTTCCCCCCGCCGATCCCCATGGAACCTACCGGAACCCCTGGAGGCATCTGTGCTACGGAAAGAAGGGCATCAAGTCCCCCGAGGGTCCCACCGGCCACAGGAACACCCAGAACAGGCAGTGAGGTATGGGCAGCCAGAACTCCCGGCAGCGCAGCCGATAAACCTGCTATTGCTATGATCACCCTGATCCCTCTTTGTCTTGCGTTCCTGGCGTAGTTAACGGCATCATCCGGAGTCCGGTGGGCCGAAGCTACGGTGATCTCGAAGGGGATGCCTAGGTATTCGAAGACCTCGGCTGCCTTTTTCCCGACCTCAATATCCGATGCCGAACCCATTACAATACCTGCAAGTGGTTGTTCCATTCTCTGTTCACCTCGTTTTCAGAGCAATATCGCTCCTGTATCTTGCGCCTTCAAAGGTTATATCACTGACAGCGGAATATGCCCTGGTGCGGGCTTGGGCAATGCTTTCACCCAGACCTACGACGGTCAGGACCCTGCCGCCGGAGGTAATAACCCGGCCGTCGGCGGATCGGTCCGTCCCGGAGTGGAACACAAGAAGATCGCCGTCATTTCCGAGTGCTTCAAGGCCTTCAACTGGAAAACCTTTTTCAAAAGGTCCCGGGTACCCTCCCGAAGCCACGACCACTCCGACAGCAGTTCTGCCTGACCCCTCGGTCCCGGCATTTTTCAATCCCCCCTTTGCACAGGCTTCGGCAAGCAGGGCAAAATCCCCCCCGAAAGCAGGAAGTACGACCTGTGTCTCTGGGTCTCCCATTCGTACGTTGTATTCCAGTACCCGGATCTCCCCTGAAGGGTCCACCATAAGTCCGAAGTACAGGACCCCCCGGTAGGGAATTGAATCCATTTTGAGGCCCTTTACAGTCGGTTCGATCACAATTCGACATACTTTTGTCATGAAATCGTCATCTGCCCATGGAACAGGGGAATAAGCGCCCATCCCCCCGGTGTTGGGACCCCTGTCCCCGTCAAAAGCCCTCTTGTGGTCCTGACTTGAGGGGAGGATACGGAAGGATTCTCCATCGGTTACGGCAAGTACCGTCAGTTCTTCCCCCTCAATAAAGTCCTCGATGACGACTTTTTTCCCGGAATTGCCGAGGAACATCTTTACAAGGAGCCCGGCGCAGGTTTCCCTGGCCTCCATAAATG
>CAZAMZ010000043.1:0-10024 GCA_964486375.1 uncultured Synergistaceae bacterium
GTCTGTCGGGATGCTCCGGGAAGGTTGTCTTCTCCTGGCGTTTTCCATGGGAAGGAAGTTGGCCCTTCCCGCCGACCTTGTCTTCAGATGGGCAATACAGCGACCTGCCTCGTCAATATCACGGACGAGAAGAAGGAATTGTCTTGCCCCTAGGAAGGATTCGATAGCCGTGGTCAACCCTTCGGGACAGGTTATCACTTCTGCCAGCGGCCTGGGTGCAGCGTCGATCCTTCCAAGCCTGACAGCTGACAAAAGGTGCTGAACAGGGGGGGGATAAACCCTTGAAAAAGCGGAATCCCTTATAGTATCTATCTCCCCGTCAAGAAGAGACAGTTCCCTGGTCAATTTCTGATAGGAGGCGGCAGCTTTCTGGCAGGAGGCATAAAGGTCCCGCTGCCTGCTGCCGGCACTTTCTTCCTCGACCCTGATCTCTGCAATTGCCTTATTCATCCCGGCGATCTTTTTTTCAGATCCCTTCAACGACAGGGAAGCCCTTGATATCCCTTCCGAGATCTCGATCAGCGATCTGCCCAGGCTTTTAGACCTTGATGCCGTTTCCCCAAGGGCGGTCTCGCAGGCGGCTTTTTCTTCCCTGATGGCCCTGATCATGTCTGCGTTCTTTTCGACGGTGCTCCTGTAACGCTCCCAATCCACCATGGCAGTCCTGAAGGCCTGCGAAGCAGCTGCCTCCTCCCCGGAAGCTTTTAGAATCTCATCCTCAAGACCTTCGAGCTTGAGGGCGGTTCCGGACTTGCGCTCCCTTTCACCGGCAAGATCAACGCCAATGGAGGATCTCCTTTCGATAGTGTTCCTTAATGACGCAGCAAGAGAAAAGAGCCCTTTTCCGGCTTCCCCGATACGCCTTTCAAGTTCCGAAACAGCTGAAACCCGGTCCTCCCTGCCCCCGGCAATTTCCCTGATCCGGATCTCCACCAGTGAACGGGCCCTGCCCCATCCCGACGACCAGAACGAAGAAGCCATTTTCCGGGATTCCAGTTCCACGATCTCGGCACGGATAGATTCAAGGAGTTTTTCCGAACGTGCTCTCCTCGCCCAGTAAAGAAGGCTCCTCTCACGCTCCAGCAGGTCCATGAGGGACTTGGCCTCCCTGGCGCGGATAACCATATCCGCGATGGAGTCCTTCCTTATCTGAAGTTCAGACCTGAGGGTCATAATCCTCTGCATTTCCAGAGTGGCCGCGTCGAGGCGCTGGTTGGCCTCCTCCCTCTGTTTGCGGTAGAGGTCTATTCCGAATATCGATTCGAGGTGCATTCTCCTCTGAAGGGGCTTCTGCTGGATCATCTCGGAGACCTCGCCCTGGCTTATGAATGCAAAGCGGTCTCCTTCGAGGTGCCATTCCCTTTTTACATTCTCCAGGTCGGAAAGTCTTATCCGGGAGCCGTCATAGATCGTGGTACTGCCTTCCTCCTGGGAGTATCTCCTCCTCAGGGTGCTTACACGATCACCGTTCCTGAGGTTCACTGCAACCTCCGAGACCGAGGCGGGGGGGAGGCTGATACTGCCCTGAAAAAGAAGATCTCCCTGCCTGACTATCCTCAGACGGCCGGGATTGCCGTCACCCAGAACCCATCTGAGGGCATCGAGGATATTGCTCTTGCCGCTGCCGTTGGGTCCAACCACGGCGGTGAAATTGCCGGAAAAGGCGATATCGTGGCTGCCACCGAAACTCTTGAAACCCTTAAGACTGATCCGTCCTATGTACAATGCTGCCCGCTCCCCTTTTCTCCAGAAGGGCTATCCGGTGTTCAACCTGTTCAAGCGTTCCCTGGGCTTCCACCTTGTATTTGTCCCAGGGGAAGTCCGGTATCTGTCTCAGGAATATCCTGATCCCGAACTCCTCTTCCCACAGGGGGAGGAAGCTTTCTCCCACGAAGGAGGCCACCACAGGGTGGAGTTCGATCAGAAGGGCTTCGGGATGGCCGGAAAGGACCACTTTCCGGATAAAACGTTTAAGGGACATCCCGATCGTATCCTCCTTGAGCACGACCCCGGTTCCCCCGCAGAAGGGGCACCCCCTGGTGAAAGTTGCACGGATGTCCGGCCGGGACCTTTTACGGGTCAGCTCTACCAGGCCAAGGTGAGTCACGCCGAAGACCCTGGCCTTGGACCTGTCGTTCCTGAAAAGATTTCTGATTGTTTCAAGCAGCTGCCTCTGGTCTTCCTCTTCTTCCATGTCAATGAAATCTATCACCACGATCCCGCCCAGGGATCTCAGCCGCAATTGCCGGGCTATCTCCCTGGCGGATTCCAGGTTCGTCCGGAGAATAGTGTTCCTGGGGTCGCCTTCCCCGGTGTATTTCCCCGTGTTGACGTCAATAACGGTCAGGGCTTCGGTCTGGTCGATGACAAGGTAGGCTCCGGAATCAAGCCATACTTTCCTGTTGAGCGCCGTCTCAAGGTCCCTTTCTATACCATAGAACTCGAACAGGGGGGAATTTCCTTTATGGAGGGTCACCTCAGGGACAACCCCGTTCGGGGGAAAGGTCTCCAGGAAGGAGAGGGCGTTCTCGTATTCTTCCTCGCTGTCGACGATTATCTCGTCCACTGCTCCGTAGGGTTCATCCCTCAGTATGCGGCCGACCAGGCCCAGATCCTGGTAAACGAGGCAGGGTGCCACCTGTTCGTCGGCCATTTTCAGGATGCTTTTCCAGATTGAAACAAGATTATCAAGATCCTCTTCTATAGCTTCCGTGTCCACCCCTTCGGCCGCTGTCCTGATGATAACGCCTGCATCGTCGGGTCTGATCGACCGGGCAATGTCCCGAAGGCGCTCCCTCTGTTCTTCGGAGATCCTCCGGGAGACACCGGCCTCCTTCCCTCCGGGAACGAGCACAAGATATTTCCCGGGAAGGGATACCCTGGTGGTAACCCTTGCGCCTTTCCCTTTTCTTGCCGTCTTCGTCACCTGGACGAGGAGTTCGTTGTTCTGTTTTACTTCCGTACCCCTGGCATCTTCAAGGTACAAAAAGGCATTTCGTCCCTCGCCAAGATTCAGGAAGGCCGCGTTCATCCCGGGGATCACGCTGTCCACCCTGGCCTTGTAGATCTCCCCGCTTCGCTGGCGGTCCCACATTCTCTCAACGAAGATCTCGTTAAGCCGGCCGCCTTCCACTATTGCTACCCTGATCTCCTCCGGGTCTATCACATTGGCGAAGATCTTCCTGTCGGAAGCCATCATTCCTCACCTCTACAACAGGGCAGGGGGAGGATGCTTCCTCCGGACCATCCCCCCACGGCAAGTCGTGCTACAAGGATATCGCTCCAGGATCCTATGACACCGTCGGCTACAAGCCCTTTGACCATGGTCCCTGCCCCTGTCTGCCCCGGGGAGGAGACGGCCGCATCAAGCCAGTTCTTTTGTATTTCGAGGGCCAGTGTCTGTTCCACAGGCTTCCAGCCCACCGACACAAGTTTGCCAACCCGTTCGATGGCCCCGTCGTGCCTGAAGATAACCCGGTAAAGTGCTGCCTTGCATTCCACGCTAAGTTTCGGCCTTCCTTCAACAATTCCTGACCTCAGGAGATGGACGCCTGGCGGCAGCGTTTCATCGACGGCTCTTTCAGTGTTCTGATCCCAACGGTCAACCCACACCTCGAGGGGTTCACCCATGGCAGGAACGCCCACGGGAAGGGCAGGACCAAGGCTGATCCGCGGATGAGGGCTCAATCCTGAGGACAATTCCATCCTCAAGCCTGCCCTTCTCAGGGCACGGCAAAACAAGGCCGGCATCTCCACGTGGGGCACAAAACAGACCCGTCCCCTTTTGGAAAAGATCATCCTTACCCTAGGCATTCCTTTTCTCCCTCGCAGGACATGCGGACTGCAAGCCGCACTGCAGGCAATTTCCCCACCTGCAGTCGGAGGTCAGCACGCCGGAAAGGGCCTTTTCCCTCTCCGACCATAGGAACGAACGGGAAACGCCCGGATCTATTATCTCCCATGGGAAGACTTCATCGGCATCCCGCGCCCTTTCCGAATATTCCAGGGGATCTATCCCTGACTCCCCGAAGGCTTCCGTCCACACCCCGGGTTTGAAACATTCGCTCCAACCGTCAAACCTGGCGCCTTTTCGCCATGCCTTTTCGATGACAGCGGCAATACGGCTGTCCCCCCTTGCCATCACACCTTCAAGGATCGTCTGGGAGGGTTCATGGTAGTTAAGGGTTATCCCGGATTTCTTTGCCATGCCCTTCAGAGCCCCGCCCTTTTCGGCCAGTTCTTCCAGGGTTGCCTGGGGTTCCCATTGGAACGGTGTATGGGGTTTGGGTACGAACCCTGCCACTGAAACGCTTATCCTTGGTTTCTTCCCCAGTTTTCTGCCTATGCTCCGTGCAGAGATCGACAGGTCGATTATCGCATCAATATCCTCTGGCTTTTCGGTAGGGAGTCCCATCATGAAATACAGTTTTACCTTTTCCCATCCCCGTGAGAATACTTCGTGGAAGGTACGTTCGATATCACCATCGGAGATCCCTTTGTTGATAACATCGCGAAGTCTCTGCGTGCCTGCCTCTGGAGCAAAAGTCAGCCCCCCTCGGCCAAAATTGTCCAGCCTGTCGGCAAGATCGACAGAAAAACCGTCCATCCTGAGGCTCGGAAGGGAGAGCCTGATGTCCTTTTCTGACAGTTCGCTCCAAAGCAGGTCAACGACTTTTTCGATCCCGCTGTAATCGCATGATGCCAGGGAAACAAGACCCACTTCGTCATATCCCGTCTTTTCAAGGAGATGCCTTGCAATGGATGCGACCTTCCCGGGCGATCTTTCTCTTACCGGCCTGGTCACCATCCCTGCCTGGCAGAAACGGCAGCCCCTGGTACAACCCCTGAAGACCTCGACGCCAACCCGGTCATGGATGATCTCGGAAGAGGGCACCATCATCCCCGAGGGGGAGAAACCCGCGTCGAGGTCCATAAGAACCCTTTTCCTGACCCGGCCCTTTCCATGGAACCGGGGAACGTAAAAACCCTCCATCGATGAAAGGATACTCAACGCTTCGTCACGGTCCCGCGCGGTATCTTCACGCAATACATCGATCAGTTCCGGAAGAAGGATCTCACCGTCACCAACACAGAATACGTCAAAGAAAGGCGACAGCGGCTCCGGAGCCAACGCTCCAGGGCCACCGGCCGCGACTATCGGATCCTTGCCACTCCTCCCGGAGGCCCTGATAGGGATGCCTCCCATATCAAGCATGGTAAGGATGTTCGTTGAAGTCAGTTCATACTGAAGAGTGAACCCTACAATATCAAATGCGCTGAGAGGTTTGCCCGATTCCAGTGAACCAAGGGCCATACCTCTTTCCCTCATGTAGGATTCAGCATCGGGCCATGGACAGTAGGATCTCTCGACCCTCACTCCCGGCAGGTTTGAGGCAAGATCATACAGTATCTGAAAACCGAGGTAGCTCATTCCCACCTCGTAAACATCGGGAAAAGCCAGGCAGATAGAGACCTTTTCCTCCCCGACCACAGAGCCTCCGAGGGCTCCCCACTCTCCCCCGGCATACCTTGAAGGTCTTTTGACGGAGGCTAGCATCTGCCACAGGGGATCCTCCAGTTCCTCAAAAAGGAAGGGCATCGGGGCGAACCTCCATCCCTGTTTCAATCATACTGTCGTCTGGATGATACATGAACGCTCTGGACCAGCCCCAGGGCAGCCCCGAGAGATACAAGGGAACTTCCCCCGTAACTTACAAAGGGGAGAGCCAGACCCGTAACGGGCGCTATACCGACTGCCATGGCTATGTTCACAAAGGCCTGGAACCATATCCAGGCCGAGATAGCGGTAACAAGTATTTTCCCTCTTTCATCGGCTGTCCTGGCCGCCGTCCTGACAATCCTCCACAGCAGAACTGCAAAAAGGAGAAGGACCAGTGATGCTCCCAGGAAGCCGAACTCCTCTGAAAAAACGCTGAAAATAAAGTCCGTATGGGCTTCCGGCAGAAAATGAAGCTTGGTCTGGGATCCTCCCAGGAACCCCTTGCCCAGCAATCCACCGGAGCCCACGGCTATCCTCGACTGGATCACATTGTAGCCTGCCCCCAGCGGGTCAATGTAAGGGTCGAAAAAGACCATTATCCTCAACTTCTGGTATTCCTTGAGCATGGACCAGCCCAGAGGGAGGGAAAGGAGGAAGATCACCGTCAGCATAAGGATGTATCTCCTGGGAGCACCGGCCACGATCAGGGCGACAAAGATCATGAAAGCGTAAACGATAACGCCCCCCAGGTCGGGCTGAAGCAGGACAAGGATCGCCGCCAGCGACGATACCATGGCAACACCCAGAATGTTGACGATGCTTTTTGGTGGGTAACGACACAGGAATACCGCCAGGACAAGGGATAGCGCCACCTTGGTGGGTTCAGAGGGCTGGAAGCGGAACGCCCCGAAGTCGAACCAGCTTGTGGCCCCTTTGGCAGTATGGCCGAAAACGAGCAGGACCAGCAGCGTAAAGAGGGCTGCTCCATAGAGCCAGTAGCAATATTTGAGCATCCTCTCGAAACCTGCGGCAAAGGTCGCCAGAAAGGCCATGGCGCCCATGATCCCCCATACGATCTGCCTTACGGCGAGGCTCACGGCCAGTTCCCCTCTTCCGGCCAGGGCGCTGTATACGGAGATCACGCCAATGGCAAAAAGTGCAAAGGCGCTCCCGACAAGGATCCTGTCCACTTCCTTGAGTCTTGCCAGATCTTCCCTGAGGGGATCCAGGTTGATCATTTATCCCCTTCCCTGCCCCGGCCCCTTTTCACTTCGAGGACCGGGATGCTGGCCACCAGCGCTACGGACTTGCCGTCACGCTCCAGGTCCATCTCGATACCATCCTCTGAAATGACCATATAATTGCTGATCACGTGAATGATATCCCTTCTGATCAGTTCCATTGTCCCGGGTGAAATGTCGGCCCGGTCATGGATCAGTACAAGCTGCAGCCTCTCTTTTGCTGATTTTCTTGGACTTTCCCTGCGGAAGAACCGGTCAAGGAAACCCATATCAAACCCTCCCTCCCCGGCGTCCGAAGATCTTTTTCAGGCTGACAAGAAACCCTCTTTCATCCAGGTCGTCTATGTCCTGGAGGGGGATATCCTTTCCAAGGATACGGCCTGCTATCTTCTCGAAGGCCCTTGCGGCAGGGGACAGATTGGCTATCGTCAGGGGCTCGCCCTTGTTGGTGGATACAACGACACTGTCATCCTCTGGCACGATCCCGATAAGATCAATGGCAAGGATCTCCATAACATCCGAAACTCCAAGCATCTTGCCGCTCCTGACCATCTCTGGCCTGACCCTGTTGACGATCAGGTTTATCGTTTTTTTGCCGAATGATTCAAGAAGGCCAATTATCCTGTCGGCATCCCTTACGGAGGAAACCTCCGGCGTAGCTACTACCAGGGCCTCGTCGGCCCCTACAGCGGCGTTCTGGAAACCGGATTCTATCCCGGCAGGGCTGTCTATGAACACGAAGTCGAACTCTCCCCTTAATGACTCGCACAGATCCATCATCTGTTCTTTTGAAACGGCATCCTTGGTCCTTGTCTGGGCAGCTGGAAGAAGGTAGAGGTTCTCGACCCTCTTGTCCCGTACAAGAGCCTGGGGGAGTTTGCAGGCTCCTTCGATAACATCCACCATGTTGAAGACGATCCTGTTCTCCAGTCCCATGACCACGTCGAGGTTACGGAGACCGATATCGGCGTCTATGGCGACTACCTTGAAGCCTTCCATTGCCATCCTGGCGGAAAGGTTGGCTGTGACCGTAGTCTTGCCTACCCCCCCTTTTCCAGAGGTAACTACGATGATACGGGTGTCCATAAGCGATTCCTCCGTTTCGGCAGATGCGCCGGCTGTTTTGCTTTTGATCACGGGACTATCTCCCTTACAACTATCGATCCTCCTATGAACCTCATGCTGACGGTCCTCCCCCACCATGGACAGCTCTCATCCATGTAGCTGATCCTCTCTCCTATCCTTACCTGGGTTGCCTCGAACTGTCCGCTGACTATGAAGGCCTCCTCGGGCAGCGCCAGTCCCGCATGGGCCAATCCCCTGAGCCGGCCCATCACCACCACTGAACGGCCCGCGAAAACCTCGGCTCCTTCGTTTACGTTCCCCAGGACAATTATGTCGCCGTTATGGTCCACTTTCCTTCCCGATCTAAGCGATTCATCGATAACCAGGCTTTCTGTCACCGGAGGGGCAGCCGGTTTAATCACCGGAACCTCTTCAGACACGGACACGGACAGGCCGGCTTCCTTCATCCAGAAGAGCACCTGGGGATCTTCGCAGGACCAGGAAAGGACCCTGGCTCCTGAGGGAGCGATAAGCCCATCCACAATGGCAATAATATCATTTCTTGACCAGCCGCCGCCCCTCAGGTCGACGATCACGCCGGCTCCCCGGAGTATCGGCGAGGCCTTCTCCAGAAAGGTCCTCACCTCCGATGCTATGTCCTTCCCCTTTAGCCCGGACGGGGTGATCAGTCGAAGGTGCCCGCCTTCGCCCCTGAGTTCGATCTCTTCTTTTTCCCTTTTAACGGCCATCCCTATTCTGGCCCCCCTTCCTGGTCGAACCTGCAAAGATAACCCAGAAGTTCACCAACAACCGGCCCCGCCGCGGAACTGCCATGGAGCCCTGCTTCAATAAGGGCCACAGCGACATAACGGGGTTTTTCGACAGGGGCATATCCCACGAACCAGGCATGGTCGTCACCATGGGGGTTCTCCGCTGTTCCTGTCTTGCCGGCGACGGAAACACCGTACTGTCCTGCCCTCCGGCCGGTCCCCCGGAGGACCACCTCTTCGTTACCCTGTTTGACGATCGCAAGGGGTCCCTCCGGAAGCTGAAGCGACACGTAAGTCTTGGCCCCCTTGATCAGCCTGGGGGTGACAAGCTTGCCTCCATTTGCAATGGCAGCGTAGATCCTGGCAAGCTGTATCGGCGTGGTCAGCAGGAAACCCTGGCCGATCGAGTAATTGGCCGTGTCGCCCGGGTACCACCTGTCCCTGAACCTCTCCTGTTTCCAGGCTGCACCAGCTATATTACCCCTTGCCTCTCCCGGGAGGTCAATACCTGTCGGTTCACCGATCCCGAACAGGGAACCCCATTTGACCAGGTTGTCGATCCCGACCCTGAGTCCTGTCTGGTAGAAAAAGACGTCACAGGAATCACGGATGGCCGTGACGACATTCATCGACCCGTGACCCCCGTCCCTCTTCCAGCACCTGAAAAACCTGTTCCCGACCCTCATGCCTCCGGAACAGACAAATGTGGTCCTTCGGTTGATCACTCCTTCGGCAAGAGCGGCAAAAGCGGGGACTATCTTGAAGGTCGATGCGGGAGGATAGGTCCCGGCGATAACCCTGTTCATCATCGGCTTGACAGGATCCGAGGTCAGTTCGTTCCACTCCCTGGACGAAATACCCCACGCAAGAGGGTTGGCATCGTAACCAGGGGAAGAAAAAAGGACCTTGACGTTCCCGTTGTAGACATCCATGGCGAAAACGGCCCCGACCCTTCCGGCCATCAGTTCGGAGGCCAGCCTCTGGGCCCCCAGATCCAGGGCCAGCTGGATATCCTCCCCCTGCCTGGGCTCGAGAAAACCTACACGCCTTACCTTTCTTCCCCGGGCATCCACTTCTATAGCTTCTTCTCCGGGGCTCCCCCTCAGGGTGCTCTCGTAGTACTCCTCAATGCCGCTCTTTCCTACAAAATCCCCACCCCGGTAATCTCCCCCGGAGTACCTCTCAAGTTCGCCTTTCGTGATCTCACCCACGTATCCCAAAGCATGGGCGACAAGAGGTCCGGCAGGGTAAACCCTCTTCCATACGGGGACCGGGAAGAGCTGGCCCGGGAAATCCGGCTCGCTTACCAGCGAAGAAAGCTGGGCCAGGGTCAGGTTCGGCAGGAGCGTCACCGCCCGGTATGGGACAGTAAATTCTTTTCTTATCCTGGCCAGCATCTGCGACTCGTCGATGGGGATCCCTTTCCTGTTCAGGAAAGCTTTTATCTC
>CAZAMZ010000044.1:0-9646 GCA_964486375.1 uncultured Synergistaceae bacterium
GTGCCGGCCAGAACTGATAAAAGGCAGAAATGAAGCCTCATTCCAAAAGCTCCGCCGGCCCTTCTCCAAAGGGATCTGACCTGGGCTGCTGAAGTAACCCTGATTATCCCGGACGGCCGGAAGAAACCCCTTTCCCTGAGGTCTTCCATAATAACCAGGTCCTCTTCGGAGAGGGCCACGCCTGTCATATCGAGTCCCGATTCCGTCTTCAGCAATTCTGCTGCTTCAGCTGCCTCTTCGGGCAATCCTCCATGCCAGGGCCGAATATTTACGAGAATCCTGTCCTTTACCCCTCCGACGTCCGAGAGTTCGTCCGCCAGAATGAATACAGGGTCTGGAGCCATCTCTCCTTCAAGACCCCAATTGTCAAGTATGTCCATGGAACCCCTGTCCCTTACGACCCTTGTCTTGCAGGCTGAAAATGCGTCACGGGCAAGACGGGCCGCCAGTGATCTTTTAAGGGGACCTATCGACTGCCCGAAAGCCCATGAACGGCAACCGGCAATACGGGACATCCCTGTAACCCCCCAATAGTAAAAGGGCGAAAAAAGGCTCGTTGAATCCTGAAAGAGACCGCCCCCGCCCAACAGGAGTGTTCTGCTCGATCTCAACGCGGACATGATCGACGCCGGTTTCCACCTGTCGACAAGTTTTACTCCGTCTATCCCTGAGGATCCAGGGACTGAAGCCGAAAGGATGGCGATCCTTTCAGCGGGCACTCCGTTCTTTTGAAGGAGCCTGACAAGGCTTTCAGCGATCAGTTCGTCCCCAAGGTTGCCAAAACCGTAATAACCGCAAAGTGTAACTTCTATGGGACGTTTCAACCTGCCAGGACCTCCTGCCACCTTTTCCACAGTGGAACAAGCAGGAAGATCAGCACTGCCGTAATTATCAAACCCACAATTACACCTGTCCAGAGACCGTTGAAAACCCTGAGAAGGATAAAATACAGATGGGTGTGGAAATGACAGAAACTGTTGACCACGGAAGAAAATGCCAGGGTGGTCCCAAGTCTGAAGATCTCCCTGTACCCTTTCCAGATATCTTTTCTTCTGACGGCAAACCACAGGACAAGTGCCGGGTAGCCCGCAAAGATCTCCTTGGTCCTTGGCCTGGCTACCAGTATCTGCTCCAGCATCTCCCTGAACCTGACTTCCCACCCTGGTACGAAGGACACGTTCCCGCTCCTCAGGATAACAATACCGGCGGCGGCCAACAGTCCCCCGATCAACGCAAGTTCACCCCAGAGCGGCGGCCTGGAGAGAACCTGCAGGAGTGATTCAGGGTGGACCCTTCTTCTCAGGTCGTGCAGCAACAGGATCGCAGGAGGGAGTATAAGAGCTATCTTTACTCCAGAAAAGGTACCCATCCTGAGCATGTACCAGGGCGTCCCGAAAAAGGATCCAATAGCCAAACCGGATATCACTGCGGCCGATATCCCGTAAAGCACGCCCAGGGCAGGCCGCCTGATATTATCCAGGGCAAGCAGTGACGCTTCGACGGCTGCAAGGGTCGCCAGGACCGCCCCCGCTATACGAGCGGCCAGGGGGATCCTGAGCATTCCGGCAGCAAGTACCAGTGACAATACAACAACCGCCGAGAAGAATTTCACCCCCGCCGGTTCATCCTCTTTTCCGGCAAATCTTGAAAGGATCCTTGCAAAAAGCATTACAAGGACCAGGGCCGCGGCTATTGCGGAGAGGAAGCTGGTCCTCCAGGGCGAAAGGGTACCCGGCCATCCGGTCCTTATGCCCAGATCCCCAAGCCTTGAAGAGATCCTAGAGCATTCATCCCCGAAAAGTTCCAGCCTTGAACCGGAGTGCAGAACGGAAGGCCTCACGTATAGGATCTTTACCGAACGCTCCCTGGATGCCCTGACAAACCTTTCAACAAGGTCGTCCCTTGACAGCCTCCTGCTCAGGATCTCCTCGTTCCTTACACTATGAAGGGAAAGAATGTTCGGGAAGAGGTCCCTTTCCAGAAAACCTATCCCGATCTGCTGGGTGAATTCAACTTTTGAGACAGGTATCCCGCGCTCCCTCAGAAGCCGGGACAAAGGCCCAAGTTCAGGATACCCCGCGACAAAAATGCCTGCAGGGACAACTGCGCGGATCCCGGGAGAATAGTCAAGGACCTGTTCAATGGCCCTGGCAACGTTCTCACCCGGGACTCCCGGCGTTGAACCCGGACGATAGACAAGGGGAATATCTGTACCGTTGAGGGTCTCCAGGAGCGGGAAATCCGGGAGGATGCCGGCCTCAAGGGTTTCCATCAGAGACAGCGGCAGGACAATAAGGCTGGCCTGCTCCAGAGCGTAGGACCTGCTCCCCGGGAACTTGACGGAAATGAATTCTTTGATCTCCTGAAAATAGGGAACATCTCCCTGGAAAAGAAGGGCGGCGGAATCGGGCTGTATACCTGGAGGGATCGCACCGGGGACCAGGTTCTCCGCGGAACCGTAGTCAAGGGCCAGGAATCCGGCCCTGAGTTCCTCACCTGTAAGTTCCCCGACAGCCACGCCTGTCAAACCCTTCGACAGAAGCTCCTCAAGCGCTTCTTCCACCGGGATGCCTGATTCTCTCGCCATGCCGGCGATATCTCTCATATCCGTTACAAGGGCGGCTACATTACCGGAGACCTCCGCCCTGATGCGAGGCATCATTCCGGCAATGGCCAGAAACAAGGCAATTGCCATGACCGCCGCCATGAAAACTCCCTGCCTTATCTTCACTGTGTCTCCCCCCATTGGTTTTCAAGCGGTACCCCGATATCTTCCAGGAGCCTGCTCAATCTATACAGCGGAAGTCCCACCACGTTGAAATAGCAGCCTTCGATCGATCTTACAAGAAGAGACCCGGAACCCTGGATAGCGTAGGCCCCCGCCTTGTCCATACTCTCGCCCCCGGCCAGGTATGCCCTGATCTGGCTGGATGATAGTTCCCTGAAAGTTACCCTTGTATCCTCAAAATCCGATGCTTCACGATCTCCCCGCTTCACTGCAACGCCGGTAATGACAGAATGGGTTTTGCCTGATAGAAGTGAGAGCATGCGGAAAGCGTCCTCGGGATCGGAAGGTTTGCCAAAAATTTTCGACCCTGCCACAACAATAGTGTCGGCACCTATGACCAGGGTGTTAGCGGAACGGATCCGGACAGCCTCCACTTTCTGCAGTGCAAGCCTTACAACCTGGTCGGAAGGGGGAACCCCTTCAAAAAAAAGCTCTTCTATTTCGGCAGGTTCAACACGGAAACTCCACCCCAGATCCTTCAACAGGGCCTGCCTTCGAGGACTGGCCGAAGCCAGGATCATATCCGTAGGGAAACAAGTCCTGAATATCATCTGATCATCAATACCCCTGCAATTCCTCCGATAATGGTTCCCAGGTTAAGACGCAGAAAGATCCTGAGCCCGAAGTTGACTATTATGAGATCCACGTTCCTGAGATCAAAGCCTATATCGATGATGTTACGGAAATATCTCTCCGTTACAGGGAATCTCTGCAGGTAAACGCCAATAAAGCCTCCCAGGATAATGCATATCAGAAGGACCCACCACCTGGATGCCGCGGATCTCGACATTCTATCATCCCCTTATCAGATTCAGAACAAGCACGAGGCTTCCTGCTGCAAGGCAGTAGATGGAGAACCCCCTCCAGCGGCCCCTTGCGACGACCTTCCTGAGTATGCCGAGGGCCGCCAGTCCCGATACAAAAGCTGCTATCATTCCGGCCCACCAGCCAGGCGGAAGGGAGTCGATCAGTTGTTTAAAACCGCCGGCTTCCAGCAGTTCCAGGACGGTGGCGCCTGTTATGGCAGGAAGGGAAAGGAGGAAAGAGAATGAGAAAGATTCTTCCGGATCCAGTCCTGCCCTTAGACCCGTGACGATAGTCAGTCCCGACCTGGAGATGCCGGGGAATACGGCCAGTCCCTGGGCAAATCCCACTATCGCCCCTGTTGAAAGTTTAACCTTAAGGCCTTTCGGGATGATCGTGGCCCCGTAGCAAAGCACCGCCCCTGTCACGATCAGGGCAAAACCCACGAAGAGAGCCGAGCGGAAAAGCAAAACTATCAGGGGCTTTGCCGCCAGGGCGGTTATGACCGTAACGACAGTACCAAGGGCTACGGTCCAGCCATATCTCCAGCCAGGCAATTCACGGGCGGAAGGAAAGAACAGACCCAGTATCCACTGATGGCCGATCTTTGATATTTCCTTACGAAAAAAGAAAACCGTAGCCGCCATTGTGGCAAAGTGAAGCATTATATCGAAGGACAGGGCAGGTTCCGACCAGCCAAGCAGTTCCTGTGCTATCACAAGATGGCCGGAACTGCTAACAGGAAGGAATTCCGTGACGCCCTGCAGGAGGCCAAGAAAAAAGCATTGCAAGGTCAAGGCATCAGGCCTCCTTGCTTCTGATCACGTTGATATCCTTGACGATGAGAGCGATGTTGTTGGCGTGGTCGCCCACTCTTTCGAGGTTGCTCAGGATGTCGATGAATATTACTCCAGAACCGGGGTTGCAGACACCCTGGTTTAGCCTGTCGATATGCCGTTTCCGAAGTCCCCTCTCCATGGCATCTATCTCGTCCTCCAGTTTCAGGACAATATCCGCCTTTTTGCTGTCTGCCGTATCGAGGGCCTCCACTGCAAGCCTGACGGCTTTTTCGGAAAGACCGATCATTTCATCAAACTCTTCCATGGCAAGGTCGGAAAAGGGCAGGCTGTGTTCTATCTTGTACTCGTAAAGTTCTATGAGGTTCTCCGCATGATCGCCGATCCTCTCCACGTCGCCTACACCGTTGACATAAAAGGACAGGGAGGATGACAGGACCGGCGGAAGGCTGACCTGCATCAGGTCCGTAGAGAAGGCTGTGATCTCCCTGGTCAGTTCATTGACGACTTTCTCTGTCTGCAATACCTGTTCGATCATTTTTCGGTCGTTATCCATGAAGGCCGTCTTGACATCCCTGATCATATCAAGGGTCAATACTCCCATCCTTACCAGTTCCTTGCGAACAGCTTCCACGGCTGCGATCGGGGAAGCTGAGATCAGGTTCCTGTCCAGAAACCTTGAACCCATCACCGTCAAGGTATTGTCATCGGGGATGACCGCCCTGACAAGCCTGACGAAAGGATCCACGAAGGGCAGGAAAAGCAGGGTGTTAAGGACATTGAATATGGTGTGGGCGTTGGCGAGCTGTCTCGCGATGTCCGAGGATGTCATGATGACCAGTTGTTTGAATGGACCTATCAGCACCAGGAAGACTATCACGCCTATGACTTTGAAGAAGACGTGGGCAAAAGCTGACTGTCTTGCAGACCGGTTAAGGCCTACCGAAGCCAGCACAGCGGTGATGGTAGTGCCTATGTTGTCGCCGAACAGTATCGGGATAGCGGAATCAATGCTCAGAAGCCCCTGCGATGCCATGACTATCGTGAGACCCACTGTGGCAGAGCTTGATTGCACCAGCATTGTGAGTACAGTACCCGCAAGAACACCGAGCAGCGGATGGTGCTGGAAGGCCAGGAATATATCCTGCCTGTCACGGAGGAAGAACATCGCGTTCTCCATTGTCTGCATGCCGACGAACAGAAGGCCGAAACCTACTATACCGTTACCGATAAATTTTTGTCTCTTTGACCGTCCGAAAACTGCAAAAAGCATCCCGAACCCTATTATGGGAAGGGCGAACTCCTTGATCTTGAAGGCGATAAGCTGGGCTGTTACCGTTGTCCCTATTGCGGCCCCCATGATGACCCCTATGGACTGCTTCAGGGTCATCAGCCCGGCGTGGACAAAGCTTGCGGTCATGACTGTGGTGGCGCTGCTGCTCTGGATAAGGACCGTGACCATTGCGCCGACGATGACACCCTTTACAGGCGAGCTTGTGAGCGCTGATATCAGGCGGCGCATCCTGTCCCCGGCCAGGTCCTGAAGAGCCTCTCCCATCAGTTTTATACCGAAGAGGAAAAGCCCTACCCCTCCCAGGAGGTTGAAAAAAAGTCCGGTAGTCAAAACGCGATCTCCCCCATGTCCCCTGGAGCTCCATGAGCCAGGTTTTTTTCAGAACGGCAGTTATCGCTCAACCATATTCACCAGCGGTCTTATCACAGGAGGGGTCCGGCTGTATTTTTTCAGTACGCTTCGGACCCTGCCCCTTATCTTCTGGCCGATCCTGTCCGTATCAGGTCTTCCGCCACCAGACAGACCTTCCAGGACACCCTCAATGACGCTTACAAGTTCTTTTCTCAGTTCTTCTGCATCGCTCATATGCAGAAAACCCACACTTTCAATGACCGGCTCGGTCAAAAGGTTGAGACAGGGGTCCACTGTGAGGGAGATCAGAATTATCCCCTCTTCGGAGATCTCCTGTCTTTCTTTCAGAAGGCTGTTCTGCATCTCGCCCATGGCCATACCGTCGACAAGTATGCTTCCCGAAACGACAGCACCCCTTGAAAGCCTGGCTCTTGCGGAGGTAAGGGTAAGCACGTCCCCGTTCTGCAGGACGAAGGTGTTCTTCTGCGGCAGATCCATTTCCTGGGCCAGTCTGGCATGTCTGACAAGGTGTCTGTATTCTCCGTGTAACGGCACGAAGAATCTTGGGCGGACAATGCTGAGCATCATCTTGAGCTCTTCCCTGGCAGCGTGGCCTGAGACATGGACCTCCTGGTCCCGGTCGTAGATAACCTCGCACCCGCATTCGAAAAGGCGGTTGATGGTCCTGCTAACGAGTCTCTCGTTGCCGGGAATGGGAGAGGCGAATACTGCCACCAGGTCACCCTGCCCCAGACCGATGAACCGGTGTTCCCCCTTGCTCATCCTCACAAGACCGGAAAAGGGCTCTCCCTGGCTGCCCGTGGTAAGGACTATCAGCCTGTTGTCAGGGACACGGCTCGCTTCCTCCATCGGTACAAGGATATCCCTGTCGACGTTTATGTATCCCAGATCGATGGCCAGGTTGACGTTCTGGACCATGCTCCTGCCCATCAGTGCGACTTTTCTGTTGAATCTTGAAGCCACCTCGAGTATCTGCTGGGCACGGTGCAGGTTGGTGGAAAAAGCCGCGATCACTATCCTCCGGTTCCTGTGAAGCCTGAGCAGTCTTTCCAGGGTCCTCCCGATAACCCTTTCGGATTGAGTGAAACCTGGTCGTTCCACATTGGTGGAATCCGAAAGCATAAGCAGGACACCCCTGCTGCCGTATTCAGCAAAAGCGGAATAATCTGTGATCCTTCCATCGACGGGAGTGGGGTCAAGTTTGAAGTCCCCCGTGTGGATGACAGTACCCACAGGTGTCTCAATAGCCAGTCCAACGCCGTCCGGGATCGAATGGCATACCGAAAGGAAGGTTACATTGAAGCACCCGAGCCTGAAGCTCTCCCCCGCCTTGAACTCGTTAGTCCTGGGCCTGTAATCCGGAAAGGAATCCCTGAACTTGGCTTCTACCATGGCCAGCGTCAATCTCGTCCCGAAAACGGGGACATCGATCCCGGGAAGAATAAAGGGCAGGCTTCCTATATGATCCTCGTGTCCATGGGTAAGAACGAATCCCCTTATCCGGTCCTTGTTCTCAAAGAGATAGGAGGCATCGGGGATCACAAAATCGATGCCCAGCATCTCCTCGTCGGGGAACATGAGCCCGCTGTCAATGACAATGATATCTTCCCCGCACTCGAGTACGAACATGTTCTTGCCTATCTGCCCAAGCCCTCCAAGCGGGATGAAGCGCAGCTCGTCCATGGCCGGGGCTTTTCTTCCGCGTCTTCTCCGCGGAACAGTTCCAGACATCCTTCCACCCCCGGTTGACTATCCTACCACGACTCGGCAACAAGTTGCCGACAGCGGGAAACACCCCGGACTTTTTCCCGGCCCGGGTAAAGTAACTCAAAACCCTTACCCTGAAGGATCAATCGCTGTAATCCCTGCCCTTTTCCATCCCGGCTCTATGAACAGGGGCCTTGTCGAGGGTAAAATCGCCCCTGGGGACAAGGACCGCCTGTTCCGGGGCAGCGTTGTGATCTGTGCGGCCCGAGACCGTTTCTACAAGGAGCTCGGCAGTCCCTTCAGCCTTGAATGCCTTGATGAACCTTCGAGCCCAGTCTGCAGTCTCATCTACGATCCTTTCCTGCACATCTGCGGGGAGCGCCATGACAGCTTCGTGGAAAGGACGGTTAGCCTTTTTGTAGTCCCCGGATTTTCTTGAAAAACCCTGGGCGTCCGCCCAGGCTACCACTTCATTCCAGAGGTCCGTCGTGATCCCGCGGTCGGGTTCCTTTACGTAGGCCCCTCCCTTTACCACGGCATTGCCTGTTGACTGGTCCATCTCGAGTCCGAAGACGATATTCTGCCAGAGTGTACCCACATTGCCCTTGTTGATCCCGAACCCGCTGAACCTTGAAACCTTGTCCAGCGGGGTCCCTGAGATCCCGTGCTGGGCTATCGAAACCCCGAAGGGGAAGATCGCCCGGGCAATATCCCCTGTCCGTTCAAGGTCTATCCCCTCTTCCTCCCCGGCAGAGCTGTCGTATGTCCCGTGTTTGCTTCCGTTGGAAATTGCCAGGAAATCGGGGAAGATATTCCATGAGTTAAGCCCGCCCACGAAGAAAAGGGCTTCCTCGACGGTGGTAACTTCCCCGGGCCCCTTGATCTCGCCAACTTCCACCTCAAGACCAAGGTAGGCCGGGATATGCATTGCGACATCCCTCGTAAAGCAGAGGTTTTCCCAATCGGGGTTATGTGATGCGTCAACGGCTACCGATGTCCACCCCAGCTCGACGAGGCTTCTCAGGTGGGGTATGGAACCAAGCAGGTCACGGGGGGATTTGATTCCGTAATGGTCTACATGAAGTCCGAAGATCACACCCCCGCCTATCTCACTGGAGAAGCCGGCGGCCAGGCCGGGGACATTTTCAAAAGTACACCCGCAATACGTCGATTCCGATTTTGCCAGTTCCAGCATCACCACTGCGTCAAGATCTTTTGCGGCCTTGAGGATCCCCTTTATTGTAAGGGGGTTCCTGACATTCCCGGCAAGCACTATGGCATTGGCTTTTTTGGCTGCGGCGGCAATATCCCTTCCGCTCACCAGGGCGACAGATTCTCCCCCGAAAGCAGACTGCACGTTCAGGGGTCTCTTGTCGAGCAACTCTCGGAAAGATTTGCTGTCCTGGTTCATTTATTGAACACCTCCCGGTTTTGTCCGCGTTCATTGTACACGCAAGAAGAATAAGTGGATCGTGAATCACAGAAAGAGTCTCACACTTTCAAGGTTTGCCTTCTGTCCTGCAGTTCCCGGTTTCCGGGCTAAGCCCTTCACCGTTCACGCCTTTTTATTCTTTTCTCTATTTTTCTCTCTTCTCACGATTCACGCGTCACGAGTTACGAGTCACTCCTTTGTCTCCCTGCCTCTGGCATTTGTATCATTGACGGCTCCGCTTGACCCGTGATACTATATCCCCCGCGCTCAGGGAGCGATCCTTGGGGGATCGTCTAATTGGCAGGACGCTTGACTCTGGATCAAGAAGTCGGGGTTCGAGTCCCTGTCCCCCAGCCAGAATTACCTGATGGCCCCATCGTCTAGTGGTCTAGGACCCAGGGTTCTCAGTCCTGTAACACGGGTTCGAATCCCGTTGGGGCTACCAGAATTGC
>CAZAMZ010000045.1:0-9598 GCA_964486375.1 uncultured Synergistaceae bacterium
CCAGCCTTGTCGCGCAAAGGGATCGTTCCTCGCCACAAACCCCTGCATCCCAGGCTTTTCTGAAGAGGTCCTGTGCATCCTGGATGTCTCCCCTGTTCTCTGCCGCCATGGCAAGACGGATGCCCGCAGCTCCGGTCCTGTCCTCGTCAAGGATGTCCCTGAATATTTCTTCAGCCCTTTCCGATTGACCAAGTTCCTCCAGAAGATTGGCAAGCCTTCGCCAGTCACCGGTGTTTCGTGGTTCCAGTTCAAGCGATATCTCCAGGGAAGCGGCTGCTTCCCTGAAGCGTTCTGAAGACTGGTGGATGAGGGACATCATCCTGTGTGCTGCGGGATCATCAGGCACGCTGTCTATGCATTGCAGAACCACCTCTTCCGCAGGTCCCAGTGCCTCCCTTTCCCCGGTGGAGAGCAGTGCTTCAGTGAACAAAAGCCTGGATCTTTCGGGGTAGCCATAGGCAAAATAAAGAGCCCCTTTCAGCGGAACTGCACTTGAAGGCCATGAAAGATCCTCCCAGGGCAGGTCTCTCAGGACAGCCGGGGGAAGGTTTGCTCCGGCATTTTCAACCCCCGACTGGAAAGCTTCCGCTGATCCGTGGAAATCTGACCCGAAAAAACGCGCAGCCGAAAGGGCCAGAAGGATATCCGGATCATCTGTCTCCAGCGATGCCGCTTCTGCAAGCATGACCGAGGACTCGGCGGGATCCCCGGACCAGAGGGCTGCCAGACCTTTGTAAAACGTGCCGAATGGGGAAGGCCCCATCCCGGAGAATAACTCCCAGGACCTTTTGCGGTCCCCGATGGTGTAAAGGGATCGCCCCAGCAAGGCCCTGGCCTCGGATGGAAGATCCTTTTCCACTGTCTCCAGGGCCGAAGCTGCATCGGACCATAACCCGGCTTCGACGCATGCTCCGGCATAGACCGTCCTTGAACCTGCATCCGAGGGTGCTCTGAACATCTCTTTTCTTGCTGCCTCCAGAGAAATTATCGTTGGCGAACCCTCATCCTCAAAATCGACAGCAGTAAGGACTTTCATGTCCCAATGGGAGACCTTCCGCCTTGACTGCAGCCTTCGTGAAAGCCTTGCCTTGGCCTGGTCGAGAATATTGCGGACCTCCCTGGCATTGCTGAAGTCCGGTTCACCTGCCCTGCCCTTCATGATCTCCAGGAATTTGAGAGAGGCTTCATCTGAAAGTTCAAGCCTTTCGTTGGCAGCCATGAAAAGGACGATATCCAGAAGTTCCCTTGGTGAGTAATCCGGAAACTCCAGGTGAAAGGGGACACGGCTTTTCAGCCCCGTTACTGCATCAAAAAGGGAATCCATTTCAGATGGGTAACCGGCAAAAATAACAATCAGGACATCGCGGTAATCTTCCATCCCCTTCAGGATCACTTCGAGAGCCCTCATGCCCGGATCGGAACTGTCTCCTGAACCAAGAAGGGTGTACGCTTCATCAACGAAGAGAACTCCGTCAAGTGCGCTTTTTATGGCCTTTCTGGCCTTTATTTCGGTTTCGCCGGGGTTGGGGCCGATCAGTTTGGCCCTGTCCACCTCCACAACATCCCCAACGCGGAGTATGCCGTACCTGTGAAATATGTCGCCAATAAGCCTGGCAACGGTGGTCTTCCCTGTGCCGGGATTCCCCCGGAAACTGAAATGGAATGACTGAAGCCTCAATTCGCTCAGGTCTTCGCTCCTGCGGTGCTGGTTCAACCAGAGCATGGCCTCGATCTTCCTCAGTTCCCTCTTGATGGGCTCAAGACCTATGAGGTCGTCTATGCTTATTCCGGGACCGGTTTTCTTTCTTCCGGATATCTCTATGGCCAATCCAGTTCACCTCTCATCAGCGCAAGGCCGCTCTTTATCTGGGAGTCGGACCGCTTCTATACCGGCCTCTTCCCTGAGGAGGCAAGCCATGGCGTCAGGATATGAATTGACGAACACAATACGCCTTATGCCTGCGTTGATTATTGCCTTTGTGCAGAAGGAACAGGGTTCATGGGTGCTGTAGATCACAGCGCCTGCTGTTGACGAACCGATTGCCGCAGCCTGGGCTATGGCGTTGACCTCCGCGTGGGAACCCCTGCATATTTCGTGCCTTTCTCCGGCAGGAATACCCATCTGCTCCCTGAGGCATCCTCTCTCGGAGCAGTGGGGTGTGCCCTTGGGGGCTCCGTTATAACCCGTGCTGACGATCTGCCGGTCTTTGACGATCACCGCGCCCACCTTCCTCCTCAGGCAGGTGCTCCTGGTCGAAACTACAGCCGCAATGGACATGAAATACTCGTCCCAACCCGGGCGCATGTTACCCATCCGAACTGACCTCCCTGACGAACTTCATTATAACTGCAATCCTGGACCGTAATAGGTTCTAACTGTCTCCCGTGTTACTGTTCCCTGCCAGACTTTTCCCGTCCTGTTTCTCTGGCAGGATACAGGAACTGGCATCCTCCTATTTGTCTGTAAAGGCACTTTTCCCCCTGGCAAGGCTCACAAGGGAGTTCTGCCAGTTCAACATCAGGCGGATCATCAGAGAGCAGGATCAGGGAACACCTCGATCGCAACGGCCTCATCACGCCTTTGTCATGGCAGACATCCAGTTCGGAATCGGCTCCTGTCAGTGTGATCAATTCCGGGATCGATCCCATACCGACCCCCCCTACCCCGGGGCAGATCTCCCGAACGGGAAAAAGGGCAAACCTCGATATGGATTCCCTTCTTATAAGAGATCTGAGGATCCTGTGCATGCTGACAAGGGTCTGTGCGGCGGCGACATCCAGGATCATCCCCGCGAGATGGTTTTCTTCAGGAAGATGCCCGTTAATACAGCCGTCGATTCCGCCACCCAGGGTCCATACAGATGCTGCAGCCATCCGGATATTCCGTTGCATTCTTTCTTCCCTGCCTCCCGGATCTGAATGAAGGCCGGATAAAATGTCCGCGGAAAGAATGGAGGGAGGCACAAAAGCAATGCAGGCTCCCGGGGTCATTGCTTTTTGACATTCCGGATCATTCCACAGGATCAGGAACCTTTCGAAAGCCTTTTCCGCTGCGGTACCCTGGCCTGAGTAGAATTCGCCTAAAGATACCGTATCAATTCCTGAAGGTCCGCAGAAAAGAAATTCAGGGGGTTCATGGCATCCTTCCCTGTCATAGGTTCTAAGGCAGACCCTGAAAGTATCCATAGCTCCTACACCTTGTCTGACGATGCATGACCGAGCCGGAGGTTCGAAAGGAACCTGGCCTGGAAATCCTGAAGCGTAGACAATTCAAGGTACTCGGTCCTGCGGGAAATTTCTTCCATGCAGTCATGATCCCTGCGGGAGATCAGACCGTGAAATGCGCCCATTATTGATGTGTTTCCCAGATACTTTACCTTTTCGAGGGGAACCCGGGGGAGAACCCCTATCGATATTGCATTAGCCGGGTTGAGGTAGTTCCCGAAAGCTCCTCCTACGATCACCCTGTCCAGGTCGTCAAGATCAAGACCTTTATTTTCGAGGAGGGCCTGAACACCTGTCGCTATTGCCCCTTTTGCAAGCTGTACCTCCCTGACGTCTTTCTGTGTGAATATAAGTTTTTTGGCGTCCCTGTCATTCATGCTTCCGGCAAGCACAATATGCTTCATCCCGCCTTCATCCACCGAGATGGTGATATCTTGATCCGGACCGGGTCCTTCGACGATTTTCCCTGTAGAGTCCACCAGCCCATGACGCATCATTTCAGAAACGAGGTCAACAATACCGGAACCGCATATACCGACAGGAGATACTCCACCGATCACCCCAAACCGGAATCGTCCGCCATTTACGGACACTCTCTCAATTGCCCCGACAGCGGCCCTCATCCCGCAGCTTACCCTTGCGCCTTCGAAAGCTGGACCAGCCGCAGCAGAACATGAGATAAGGAAATCCCTGTTCCCGAGCACTATCTCGCTATTTGTCCCGATGTCGACAAAAAGGGTCACTTCACTCTCTTCGCACATTCCAGACGCCTCGATACCGGCAGTAATGTCCCCTCCAACATATCCGGAAATGTTGGGCACCATTGCAACTTCGGCAAGGGGGGCTACATCAAGACCCAACGAACAGGCATCAAGGCGTGGAAATGACCGGAAAGGCGGAATGAAGGGGCTCTTGCCCACAGGTGTGGGATCCACACCTGCAAAGATGTGTTCCATGCATGTGTTCCCGGCGGCTACTACTGCGCAAATATGCTCCCTGGAAACACCGTTCGTCCGGGCAAGGCTACCGGCCATTCTGTTCAGTTCGGAAATGAGAACGCCCCTTAACTCGGCCAGGCCTTCCCTCCTGTTCGCAATATGAGAAAGCCTCGTTAGGACGTCAGCCCCGTAGGATACCTGTGGATTGATCTCCGATATTGCGTCCACCGCAGTCCCATCTTCAAGATCAGCGAGCCACATCACAAGGGAAGTAGTACCTAAATCTATCGCCAGGCCCCAGGGTTTGAAACTGTCCCCTGCTTCAAGGGCTACCAGTCTGTTCCCGGAAAGAACGGCCTTCGCACGATTTCCGGTTGAGAAGGCCTTCTGAAGAGATCCCATAAGCGAAAGGGGTACGGAATCCGCCGGGAGGTCCAGCAAGGATGCCGCGACTTCTGAAAGGGAGGAGATTTTTTCATGGACTCCGGGCATAGCGGGGAAAAATGAAACACATTTTACAAGCGGGTCGGAGCGCTTGCCGTAACGGATCGGTTCCTCGAACCCCTTTCCCCTTCCAGGGTCTTTGGACGGAATATCATCAACGAAGACCGTCAGTCCTTCCTCGACAGGGCATCTGCAGGCAAGCCTGTATCCGGAATCGATCTCCCGGGGTGAGAGCATTCTCTTTTCCTGTTCTGAAATAGCAGAAGAAGCCCCATGAACAATGACCCGGCATTTGCCACAGGTCCCGAGACCTCCACAGGGCTGGTCTATCACCAACCCGATCCTTCTCGCCACCTCACCAAGGAAGAATTCCCCCTCCCCGGCCGGGACATCTATCTCCATCGGCATGAATCGTATTATGGGCATTCCCCTTTTCTTTTCCATCCTTTCCCTGTAATGTCTGGATAATTGTTATTTTCTTTACCTTGAGTATTGTACAGGTCTTCGGGTAAAAAATTCACCGGACCTTCTGATCGCTTTCCGGACTGGCATTAGATCGTTACAGGGAAAAGAGCGTCAGGAGAATGTTTCAGAACACATATACCCCCGGGGAGGCAACGTATGGAAAACATTGAAAAGATCAGGACGCTGGTGATCGAGGGAGACACCGGGAACGCGGTAAAGGCGGCGGAGGAATTCCTTGATTCCGGAACGCCTGTAAAAGAACTGGTTGACACCCTTACGGAAGCCATGCAGGAGCTGGGCAAGAAATTCGAGAATTTCGAGGTCTTCCTCCCGGAACTGGTGGTGGCGGCAGATGCATTCATGGCAGCCATGGAAGTCCTCAAGCCCGTAATTGAAATGGAACATGCCGCCGGCGGTTCTTCAAAAAAGCAGGTGGCCGTTATCGGGACTGTTTCCGGAGACTACCATGAAATAGGGAAGACCGTTGTGGGCCTGGTTCTTCAGGCAAACGGGTTCGAGGTTGTGGACCTTGGCGCCGATGTCGACCCCGTTCGTTTTATGGATGAGGCCCGAAAGCACAGGGCATCTATCGTTGGCCTTTCGGCACTGATGACCACCACTATGCCTGCCCAGCAGGAATTCATCAAGCTATTGAAGGAAGCGGGCCTGGAGGGTCAGTTCAAGGTAATGATAGGAGGGGCACCGACATCCCGGGAATGGGCGGATTCGATCGGCGCCGACGGCTGGGCCTTTGACGCCTTTGCAGCCGTCGATGTCGCAAAAGGCCTTGTCTCAGGTGCCTAGCCTCAAACTGACCAAGGAGGGAACAGATACCATGTCAAGTTTCCGAATGTGGGAAGTGTTTGGAAAAGCCAACGACGGACCCTTTTGCCATGATCAGGACGAATTCAATATAAAACGTTTCTTTCCCATTATGAAAGATGTTATCGCAAAGTACGGCATCAAGTGGGATCGCAGGACGGTGGTCAATACCGACGATGCTTTTGCCGATAACGTATGGGAAGCCGCCAGGGAATTTTTCCTGCGGGTCGGGGTTTATCATCAGGACACCCACCGGATCATGGAGTTCTCAGAGGAAGAGGTAAACGAGGTCCTGGGGACCCTTGAGCCGGAATACCTGGTCGGAGCCGGACGCGACCAGAGAAGGCTGGGCGTCAGGGAAGTAGAGGACAATCACCGCCGTCCCATCCATCTTTTCAGTCCCGATGCGAACTTCAGCACCGGGATCCACAGGAACGCCTGTATCGCCTATCTCAAGGAACCCCTGCTCGACATGCTATGTGCCCCTCTTCTTGAAGATTTCATGGGCAGAAAAGTTGCTTCCAATACCCCCACCGAACTTGCAGCCGCAATGGAACACGCCATGAACCTGCGGGATGCCCAGCGCCTTGCCGGAAGACCTGACGTATACACAGTATCGGTCGGTACGGCTGAGTCCGACCAGGCACAGATCGCCGCGGCGAACCCGTCCTGGGGGGTGAGGCCACAACACCTTGACGGTCGCATGGTTTCCATACTTACAGAAATGACGACCAACAGTTCCATGACCAACAAGGCGCTTCACTACAGGACCTACGGCAACGTTTTCGGAAACCTTGCGGGAGCCATATACGGCGGTTACGCAGGGGGTCCTGAAGGCACACTGATACTCCAGACCGCCTACAGTATTCAGGGTGCCTGTCTTTACGGGACCAACTGGACCCTTCACTTTCCTTTCCATCTCAAGTGGCAGTCAACCACCACAAGGGAACTGCTCTGGCTTCAGAGCACCCTTTCACAGGCGCTGGCCCGCAACACCCGGCTCATATTTTTCAACAACCTTTTTGCTAACGCCGGACCCGGCACAGAACAGGTTTACCATGAAGCAGCGGCTCACGCTGTTGCCATAGAACCATCGGGAGGTCATCCCTGGGGATGTGCGACCTGCCGCAACAAGTTTACCGACATGGCCACCCCCCTTGAATCCCGTTTCTACCACGAAACTGCCAGGGCCTCGTTCCGGTCACGCCTTGCAAGGGATCAGGCTAACGAGATCTGCAGCAGGCTTCTCGAAAAGTATGAGGAAAAGATCCATGTTGACAACTACGGCAAAAAGATCCAGGAAGTCTACGACATGGACAGGATCGTTCCGAGGCAGGAATTCGTTGACCAGTACAGGCGCATCAAGGACGAGATGGCGGAACTGGGGATCGAATACTGCTACTAGGGCTTAGCTTTTCCGGAGGATTGTTTCATGAACAGGATGATGGAGTTTATTGAAAACCTTGGAAGAACGCCTGTCATTCCATTGCTGGGTTTCCCCGGTCTCCGGATGGCTGGCTGTTCCATACTCGAAGGTGTCACAAGTAAACATGTCCAGTACGCCGCAGTCGAAAAAAATTTCCTGACATTCAGGCCCGATGCCATTATCCACTTGATGGACCTTACCGTTGAGGCTGAAACCCTTGGTGCTATCATCCGTTTCCCCGGGGACGAATCGCCATCAGTCATGGAACATACCCTCAAGGAACCGGGACAGATTGAACTCCTGCAGATCCCGGATCCTCTAAAAGACGGCAGGATGCACGTCTTTGTCGATACGGTCAGGCTCGCGAGGCAAAACCTTGATGTCCCTGTCGGGGCATATGTCATAGGGCCCTACACTCTGGCCGGTGAAATGATGAAGGTCGAGAACGTCCTTAGGGCAACAATAAAGGATCCTGATCTTCTCCACAGGGTCCTTTCAAAAATGGCCGAAGCAATAATTCCATATGCCCGGGCCCTTGTCCACGCCGGGGCCGATATGCTTACAATACTCGAGCCCACGGCCTCAATGCTGTCCCCCTTGCAGTTCAGGGAATTTTCAGGCCGTTACGTAATGGACATTTTTGACGCATTGGAAGACTCCATTAAAATCCTGCATATCTGCGGTGATACCACCAGGATACTCCCTGAAATGGCCGCAACGGGAGCCGACGGTCTGAGCGTGGACTGGGAGGTGAAACTTGACCAGGCAGCTGATGCTTTTCCCGGATCGGTCATGATAGGCAATATAGACCCCGTGAGGGTAATTCTGGACGGCAGCCCGGGAACTGTTCAGGAGAGGACCCTGGAACTGAGGAAAGCGATGAAAGGGAACCCCAATTTTATCCTGAGTACCGGCTGCGACCTCCCCCCCGACTCACCGCCTGAAAATATTCTTGCCTTCATGGAAGCAGGAAGAGCAAGTATTTGACAAAACGACATCCCTGCAACAAGGGGGGCCCGTCAGCTCGGGCCCCCTTGTTTTTGACTTGCGTTGGACAATGAAGCTGTTTCGAGGGATTCTTCTAGTCCAGGACTTCCCTGATGATCTCCAGTGCCCGGTCGATCTCCTCCCTGGTGATAACCAGGGGAGGGGCAAACCGGATTATCCAGTCGTGGGTTTCCTTGCAGAGGAGTCCCTTATCCTTGAGGGCTGTCGTGTATTTTCTTGCCTTTCCGGCTGATTCATTCAGGACCACGCCTATGAGAAGCCCCTTGCCCCGGACCTGTTTTACTTTTGGCGAATTGATAGCCTTGATACCCTCCATGAAGTATTCACCAAGTTCAGCGGCCTTTTCAGAAAGCCTTTCCTCGACGAGGACATCGATGGCTTCCATGGCGACGGCACATGCCAGGGGGTTTCCTCCAAAGGTCGACCCGTGGCTTCCAGGCTCGAATACACCCAGAACATCCTTGTTGGCGGCAATGGCTGATACAGGGAACACCCCTCCGCCAAGGGCCTTGCCCATGATTATGATATCGGGGTCGACGTCCTCGTGCTGGAAAGCGAAGGTCTTGCCCGTCCGGCAGAAACCGGTCTGGATCTCATCCATTGCAAGGAGAACGTGGTTATCGCGGGCGATCTTCTCCAACCCCTTCAGGAAACCTTCGCCGGGGACTGCAACACCGGCTTCGCCCTGAATAGGTTCCACGAGGATCCCCACGGTGTTCTTGTTGACGGCCTTTTTAACCGCTTCAAGGTCGTCGTAGGGAACAATCACAAAGCCTGGTGTATAGGGGCCGTAGTGGTCCCTGGCGACAGGATCGACCGAGAAGGACACAATGGTGACGGTCCTTCCGTGGAAGTTGTCCTCGAAAACTATGATCTCGGCCTTGTCTTTTTCAACTCCCTTGACAAGGTAACCCCACTTCCTCATCGTCTTGATGGCGGTCTCTACGGCTTCGGCCCCGGTGTTCATCGGCAGGACCATCTCCTTGCCGGTGAAAGAGGCAAGCTTGTTCGCGAAAAGCGGCCAGCGGTCGTTGAAAAATGCCCTGGAAGTCAGGGTAAGCACATCGGCCTGATCCTTCAGGGCCTTGATGATCCGGGGGTGCCTGTGACCCTGGTTGACGGCCGAGTAGGCCGACAACATGTCCATATAGCGCTTCCCCTCGGGATCTTCAACCCATATTCCCTCGGCCTTCGATATAACGACCTCCAGCGGGTGGTAGTTATGTGCCCCGTAATGGTGCTCCATTTCCATTAACTGCTGCGAGTTGAA
>CAZAMZ010000046.1:0-6101 GCA_964486375.1 uncultured Synergistaceae bacterium
GCAGTCTTTCAGCTCCGATGGCAGAGATCGAAAAGCTCTACGAAGGGGCAAACCCGGGGGTCGACGTCCAGCGGGAGGCCGGGGGCAGTGCGGCCCTTGCCAGGAAGATCACCGACCTGGGAGGCGCCTGCGACGTTTTCCTGTCGGCGGACTACATGGTGATCGAGAAACTCCTTCGCCCGGTTGCGGCGGACTGGAACGTTCTCTTTGCAAGCAACGCTATTGTCCTGATGTACAGTCCCAAGTCGCAGTATGCTGGCGAGATCAACAGGGAGAACTGGACAGAAGTGCTCATGCGCCCCGAGGTCCGCTGGGGTCATTCGGAGCCCGATGCAGATCCTTGCGGCTACCGCAGCCTTATGGTCCTTCAGTTGGCCGAAGGTTTTTACAGCGACAAGGACCTTTACGACAGGGCCATGAAGCACCCCGAGAGGGCTGTCCGCCCGAAAGCTATCGACCTGGTGGCCATGGTCGAGAGCGGAGCCATGGACTATGCCTTCGAGTACAAGTCGGTTGCCGTCCAGCACGGGCTGAACTACCTTGACCTGCCCGACGAGATCAACCTCAAGAACCCTGACTTTGCCGAGATGTATGCCAAGGCCTCCGTGGAACTGGCCGGCAAGGAGCCGGGGCAGAAGTTAACCGTCAAGGGCGAACCCATCGTTTACGGACTGGTCATCCCCAAGGATGCCCCGAATATGGAGGGTGCCCTGAAGCTGGTAGAGTTCATTCTCGCCCAGGATGGAGGGTTAAAGGTTTTCGAAGAGATGGGACAGGACATCGTAGGTCCCCAGACTGTCACACCGGGTGAAAAGGTCCCTGCGGGGATAGAGGCATTTCTCGTAAAATAACCGAAGGATACACAAAAAGGCCCGGGGATGAACCCGGGCCCTTTTGTGCCTGTCAGTTGATGCTGCCTGAATGGTGCAGGATCGCCTGGCAAGATCATCACTCCAAGCGGGGGCTCACAAATTCATGCCCCGGGTAATTCCTTCAGGCCGGCAAGTACTTTTTCGTGACTTGCAGGCAACCTGGTTATGCGGACCCCGGTTGCATTATAGATCGCATTCAGTATTGCCGGATGGGGTGCCGTAAGTGGCGCTTCTCCTGTTCCGGAAGCGCCAAAAGGACCAAACTCCCTGGGGGTTTCCATGTGGATCAACTGTATATTGTCCGGTATATCCATAGGGTAAGGGAGCCCGCATGAAATGAGGTTCGTGTGTTTTTGCACATCCTCGAAGTCCTCCGTCAGGGCGAGGCCGATCCCCTGAGCAATACCCCCGAAAAGCTGGCCTTCGACAATCGTATAGTTATTGATCTTGCCTACGTCACTTACCAGGGTAAACTCTTCTACTTTGGTTTTGCCCGTTTCCATGTCAACGGCCACTTCGGCCATGAAAATGCCGAACATGTGGTTGGCGAACGGATAACCCTGGCCGGTCTTGTCATCCGGGGGTGTGCAATGCTGGACCTCTCCCTCGAGGTTCCGGAGCGTAGCCTTCCAGTAACCCTCGTGAACTGTGGGAATACCTTCCTCAACCATCTCCTCGTAGGTCCTGAAGGTCCCGTCAGTACGGGACATGGCTTCCAGGAGCTTCTTGCAGCTGTCGATGATGGCGTTCCCGACCATGATCTGACTCCGGCTAGCCGCTGCGGCTCCGCTGTTGGGAGCTTTGGCAGTATCATTGCAGATCAGCCTGATCTGTTCGTGACTTATTTTGATGGGTTTCAGGGCCTCATGGGCCGTCCCTATGCATCCAATGTCGGCACCTTGACCATGGTCCTCCCATGTGTTGTAAAGGATCACCCCGTCTTTTGTGAGCTCAATGTTACTCCTGGCCTCGTCCGGGCCCCCGGAGTTGGCGTTGTAGATGCCGATGGCAATTCCTACACCCCGTTTAATGCGATCAGTCGAAAGGGCTGCCGCACGTTTTTTCGCTTCCTCGTATAGAGGTTTCAGTCTCGTGATCATGGCCGGCAAGGGGTAGGCCTCGGGCCTCTGGCCTCCAGGCATGGTGTCGCCGGGACGCATGACGTTCTTCTCCCTGAATTCAAGGGGATCCATTCCGACCTTTTCTGCGAGCATATCAATGGCTATCTCCCCGGCCGTATATGTCTGGGGGGCTCCATAGGCGCGGAAAGCCCCACACCATTTGTGGTTTGTGAAATGGGTATAGCCGCAGCCCCTGATGTTCTCGACTCCGTAGGGAGCGCAGAAGAATAGTCCACCCATGTTTGTCAGTTTTTCGCTGGCCTCTGAGTAGGGACCGTGGTCCACGTGCCAGTAATGTTCAGCTCCGATGATCCTGCCCTTCTCGTCTGCGCCGATCCTCAACTTCATAAGGAAGGGCGACCGTTTGGGTGTCCTGATAATGTGTTCTTTCATGTCAAGGCGCATGTAGACAGGAAGACCCGTAGCGATTACACAGGCGCCAATAAGATGCTCATTGGTTATTGCCACCTTGTATCCGAAAGTGGCTCCTGTGTTGTTCTGTATGACACGGATCTTTGAGGGGGCCACTCCCAGGCCTCGGGCGATCATCATCTGGTGTGCGTAGATCATGATGCTCTTGCTCTGTATCGTGAGTCGCTCCTCTTCGTCGTAATAACCGAACCCGCAGTCCGTTTCGATGGTCAAGTGCGGTTGCCGGGAGCTCAGGAATTCCTCTTCGACCAGGAAGGGGGCCTTTTCAAGAAGCGGGGCAGGATCAACACCTTTGATCAAGGGGCGTTTATTGAAGCAGTTCGGCATCCCGTCGATACCTTCAATTTCATCGTAAACCTTTGGAGCGTCCTTCTTCATTGCTTCCATGACGTTAAGGACCGGGGGCAGTTCCTCCAGTTCGACCCGAACCATTTCCGCTGCAGCCCTTGCTTCTTTTTCGGTTGAAGCACAAACTACCGCAACAGCTTCACCCCACTGACGGATCTTGTCTCCTTCAGGGACAAGTATCCGTCTCTCCCACCCGTCGGTGCTTGCGGTGCCGGAACCTACCTGGCCGCGAATACGGTTTGTTCCCTTGTTGGCAAATATATCCTCCGCGGTCACGATCTTGCAGACTCCCGGCATTTTCCCGGCTTCAGAAAAGTCGATAGACTTAACCACTGCATGGTGAGTCTCGGGACAAACAGGGACAGCGAACAATGTGCCTTCGGGCAATTTCAGTTTCACGTCGTCGCCGAAGTCAAAGGTTCCGGTAGCCTTGTAAACAGCGTTAGGCCTCGGGTACCTGGTCCCCCAGACAGAACCGTCCTTCCCGAGCATTTCCGAAAAGTCGGTCATTTCCTCTTCTCCACGCAGTACCTTGACCGCAAGCATTACCGCATCAGTTATCTGGATGTATCCTGTACAGCGGCAGGCATTCCGGTTTTTCTGGAACCATTCCCTGACATCTTCACGACCCGGGTCAGGATTGCTATCCAGAAGAGCCCTGGCACTCATGATAAAACCCGGTGTACAGAACCCGCACTGAATAGCCCCTGTTTTTATAAAGGCCCACTGCAGTGCGTGTAATCTTCCCGGAGCCCCCAGCCCTTCTATGGTCAGGACCTTTGCGTCCTCGGGTACGCTGCTCCACTTTGTAATACATGAACGAACCAGTTTGCCGTTCATTAGCACGTTGCAGGCCCCGCACTGACCCACCCCGCATCCAACCTTGGTCCCGGTAAGCCCCAACTGGTCCCTGATTATTTTCGAAAGGGCCGTATCAGGATAAGCGACGACGTCAAATGGCAAGCTGTTGACATTAATACGCTTTCTCATTACCTGCTTCATCCCTATCATCCTTCTTGAATTGAAATTTCCCCCAGTGACAGGTTTTACCTCAATACCTTCCCGTGATCTTCAATTCTCCTTTACAGAGGTCTCAGAGGTTTTCCATGATCAACAGGGGATAAAATTGCTTTTTGAAGTAACAGGTACTATTTTTCCTGGTTCCTGAAATGAAATGATCTTCAACCAGGAGGAGATCAAGGGTTATGCGTAAATAAACCAGTATGACCATATTTTTTTGTCGTGTTCAATTTTTGGTCGGTTAACGTTTCTTTTGGTTAGTTTTGTTTACAGCTTTTTTAGATGCTGAAATATATTGGAAGGATCCTGTTTCGAGGAAAAATACAAAGTAAAGGCGATAGCAGTTAAACGATGCTATCCTGTCAAAATATCTGCCCGCGGGTTTTTTGAAAAGCATTGAAAACATCCAGGGCTGATCTTGCTCGGGGAAAGTCAGGGCATTCCGTGGAGATCAGGCAGGGCAGAGTCCAGGGTTTATGTAATCAGTAATTGGGAAAAGGATCTGAAATGCCTTGATGACCTTCTTTCGCTAACTTGTCCAGGGCATTGGATATACTTTCGGCCCTTTGAATTCGGTGAAGAGATGCCTCAAGGGCTTCAGGATCGTCAGAAAACTTTTCCGCAACAAGTTCTCTTTTTTGTCTTATGTCAACAACCCTGTCGCCTGCGGTCAACTTGTCGGCCAGGTAGAGCAGCGACCTTCCTGACAGGAGGGGCTCATCTTCGGGGAGTTCCATGTGATACCTGACCAGGTCTGCCGTTTCCGGGAACCCCCATGCCTCAAGGATCGAAGCACCCTTCTCGGCATGGCCGGGCTCTGTTCTTGACATATCATGGAGCAGGGCCGCGGCGCGCAGGGAAGCAAGGTCCAGGGGTATGCGGTCTTTTAATTGTCCTGCCAGCATTGCAACCACTTTTGCCACGGTTTCGGAATGTTGCTGAACGCTCTCAGGAGTGTCAGCGAGTTCCATGAAGGCAAGGCATTCCTCCCTGGAAGGTGTCCCCCCGTGGGCTGCGAAAGATCGCATTTTTTCGTACTCTTCAGGGGTGTTCATTTCCACCACGGTACCCTGGTCCGGTGTGGGGAGTATACGGGAATTACCATGATGGCGGGAGAGGAGCGCACGGAGGCCTCCCTGTCCACTCCATTGAAGTATCTCGGGGATCAGTCCCGCGTTTATCAGCGGAGGGTGACCGTTTCGGCCTCGAAAGGAGGGTATGACCGCTGCTGAACAGGGATCACTGAGCAAGGCTTTTTTCAGGGCAACGCAGGTAGCAGGTCTTACCATGGGGATATCGACGAGGAGAAGAAAAAAGGCATCCAGGTTGCCAGAAAGGGCAGCGATACCTGCCTTGACGGAGGAAAACATGCCCTCCTCGAAGCGATCGTTGAATACGACCCTGACCCCGCAATTTTCTGCTTCCCTTTCGACCTCTTCACGGCGGAAGCCGGAAACTGCGACGATGTCTTCGATACCTGCCAGGCGCATCGTGGATATAACCCGGCTCAAGGCTGAACTGCCGGCAAGTTCAAGCAGAGCCTTGCATCTTCCCATTCTCGATGAAAACCCCGCTGCCAGTACAACGCATCCGGTTCGAAATTCTCCGGTTGTCATGCCTGTTCCCTCCAGAAAGACGTGAGTTCCTTGAAGCCCCTTACGCTGATCGTCCCGTCATCTTTTTCAAGGAGCCTTATGCCGCCGTATTCAGGGTCGAACCGGAAGGTCCGGGAGAATTCGATGCGGAAAATAGAGTGAAGCAGTACGCGCAGGATGCCCGCATGGGATACGATCAGCCACCTCCCTCCTGCCCCGATCAGGTGCGTGAGGAAAGGCAGGGCCCTTGCCTCCAGGTCGGCGAAGGATTCACCCCCGGGATATCGAAAATTGTAAAGATCTTTCTCCCTTTGCTCCCAAAGTCCGGGAAATTCCGTGGAGATCTCCTGCTTTTTCCGTCCGTCCCATTCCCCCAGGTTTATCTCGGCCAGTTCTCCTTTTTCCTGGGGTTCGATGCCAAGGGCGCTGCAGATGATATCAGCTGTTTGCCTTGCCCTTGTAACGGGACTGCAGAAGCACCCCCTCCAGGACAACCGCGATGCCCAGTCCGCCAGGACAGAGGCCTGGGAGCGCCCTTGCCGGGAAAGTCCCCGATCGGCACTTCCCAGGAAGAAACTGCCTGACGAAGGGAGATCGGGCTCGCCGTGCCTCACCATGGCCAGCACGTTGCTTCCGGAAAAGAGCAGGAGATCCCGGGTTTTGTCTTCCCTGCCCGACAGGGCCAGTTCCTTGTTCACTGTCGTCTGTCCTCC
>CAZAMZ010000046.1:6201-9565 GCA_964486375.1 uncultured Synergistaceae bacterium
CAGGGCCGACGGGCGCCCCCGGAAACAGGGTCGCCTCCCGTGCCAGGAAAGGAGGTATCCATACTGTTCCCTGACAGGTTGCCAGGGCTGTCAATCCGCATGATCCTCATCATTTTTCATTATGGAGGGAAGAGAATATGACCGTACAGTACCAGGTGAAGACCGTGGTGATCAACGGTGTCAGTCAAAGAGTTGTCGCGAACCCTGAAGAGAAACTGGTCAGCGTGATTAGAAAACAGCTCCACCTGACAGGCACAAAACTGGGATGCGGACAGGGGCAATGCGGGGCCTGCAACGTCATCCTGGACGGCAAGGTAACCCGATCCTGCATAACACCCTGGAGCAAAGTCCCCGAGAATGCGGACATCCTGACGATAGAGGGAATGGGGACTCCCGACCATCTCCACGCGATCCAGTGGGCTTTCATTGCCAACGGGGCAATCCAGTGCGGATTCTGTACCCCCGGATTCATTGTCGCCGCCAAGGGTTTGCTGGACGCAAACCTCAACCCGACCCGCGAAGAGATCCGTGACTGGTTCCAGGCCCACTGGACAGCCTGCCGATGCACCGGGTACAAGCAGATAACCGATGCGGTCATGGATGCGGCGGCTGTTCTCAGGGGAGAAAAGCAAATGAAGGATTTTGCGAAGTCCCTGAAACCGGGAGACTCCGTGTGGGGTACCCGGTACCCTCGCCCCAGCGCAGTCTTCAAGGCCACCGGCACCTTTGACTTCGGCGACGATGCAGGACTGAAGCTGCCGACGGAGACTCTCCACGCAGTTCCGGTATGCCCCGAGACGAGCCATGCGAAGGTGCTCTCGATTGACTTCTCTGAAGCCGAGAATATGCCGGGAGTGTTCAAGGTCGTAACTGCCAGGGACATCAAGGCCAACAAGGGAACCAACCGCATCCGCGGACAGGCAGGTTCGGGCACCGCGAGCACCGATGGATGGGAGAGAAGGATCCTGGTGGAGGAGGGCGACAAGATCCGCCAGTGGGGAGAGGTCGTGGCCATAGTCTGTGCGGACTCGGAAGATCAGGCCAGGGCGGCAGCGGCAGCGGTCAAGGTGGACCTTGAGGAACTGCCCGCTGTTATGGACGTCAAGGCAGCTATGGCTCCGGGAGCCCCCAAGGTATACGAGGAGATCCCCGATATCGACGGGATACCGAACTGCTTCAACAAACGCCCCGTGATCAAGGGTGATGACCCGGCACCCCTGATCGACAAGGCCCCCTACGTGATCGAGGCCGAGTTCTGGAGTTCACGGCAACCTCACATGACCATCGAGACTGACTGCGGCTTCGGTTACTGGGACGAAGAGGGGCGTCTTACCCTTCAGACGAAGAGCATCTGCGTATACAGGCACGCAATGATGATAGCCAGGGGGCTGGGTGTTCCCCCTTCGAAGATAAGGGTTATCCAGAACAACATGGGGGCGACTTTCGGCTACAAGGTGGCGCCCACCAACGAACCCCTCCTCGGGGCCTGCGTAATAGCCACTGGACGACCGGTCTACATGAGGCTCAACATGAAGGAGCACATCGTCAGGACGCCCAAGAGGTCGCCCTTCCTAATGAAGGTCAGGGTCGGTGCCGATGAAAAGGGAAAACTTGTAGGTCTGGAGCATCACTGGTATGTAGACCACGGACCCTACTCGGAGTCGAGCCAGGATCTCACGAACAAGGGCGGCCAGTTCATCTGCGCCCCCTACCGCCTGGACAACATCAGGGGAGCCGGCTACACCTTTTTCACAAACCAGAAATGGTGCGGGGCCTTCCGGGCCTACGGCGGACCCCAGACATACTTTGCAGGCGAACAGGTCATCGACATGCTTGCGGAGAAGGTGGGGATGGACCCTCTGGACTTTCGCGAGATCAACCTGATCCGCCCCGGGGACACCCTTCCCAGCGGCCAGAAACCGGAAGTGTACCCCTTGCAGGCAATGCTCACACGTATCCGTCCCCTATACGAGGAGGCCAAAAAGCGAGCCGAACAGAACTCCACTGACAAGGTCAAAAGAGCCGTCGGTATATCCATCGGGATCTATAACGCCAACGACGACGGGGCCGATGAAGCCGCAAGCAATATCGAGCTCACTAAAGACGGAGTGATACTTTACAACACCTGGGAGGATCATGGACAGGGTGCTGACATGGGTTGCGTGGGAACGGCACACGAGGCCCTGAAAGTTCTGCAACTGCACCCCGACCAGATAAAACTGGTATGCAACGATATGGCGAAAGCTCCCAACAGCGGGGCCGCCGCGGCGAGCAGATGCCAGGTTATGGTTGGCAACGCGATAGTCGACAGCTGCCGCAAACTCCTGGATGCCATGAGGAAACCGGACGGAACGTACAGGACCTACGAGGAAATGTTTGCCGAAGGGATTCCGACATTCTACGAGGGTTACTGGCAGGCCACGGTCCGTAACGTTGACGGTGAGGCCATCACCTGCACCGGGATGGATGACGTCACAGGCCAGGGGTACCCCTTTGCAAACCACATGTTCGGCATCTTTATGGCCGAGGTAGCCGTGGACATCAAGACTGGAAAAGCATCGGTGGAAAAGTTCACCCTTGTCAGCGACGTGGGCAAGATCAACAACCTCGATGTTGTGGAAGGGCAGCACTTCGGGGGAATAGCCCAGGGAATAGGCCTTGCCCTGACTGAGGATTTCGGAGATCCGGCAAAATATACGAACCTGGTCACCTGCGGCTTCCCCTATATCAAGGATATCCCGGACGACATCCAGCTCTTCCACATGGAGACACCCAGGGAGTTCGGTCCCTTCGGTGCATCGGGGACGGGAGAGATGCCCCTTTCGGCGCCCCACCCGGCAATATTGAACGGCATAGCCAGGGCATGCGGGGCGAGGATCTTCCAGATACCGGCTCTCCCTGAAAAGGTCCTTAAGGGTATGAAGGAGAGCGGCTGTTCTGGAAAATGCGGTCATTAGAGGTCCTGTCCCTTGAAGTTGTGAGCCCTGACAGGAGGAGGTGCTGAATAATGGAGAAAGTCTATACCGGGAAGATCGAAGATATGGAACTCTTCGATGCGTCCTCCCTGGCTCCGGAAGTGACCAAGCGGGTTGTCTTCGGCCCCGGCAGATTCTGGGACGACTATACGATGAGGCATTTTTCCCTGCCTGCCGGCACCATTATTCCTGATCACGTTCACGACTGGCCGCATTACATGATAGGTCTGAGCGGTACCGGTTTCGTGATCGTCGAAGGTAAACCTCTGGAGATCCCTCCGATGGGTTGGGCTCATGTTCCGGGCGGAATTATCCACGGCTACGAAAATCCTGGCCCGGGGCCCTTCGTTTTTCTGTGCATCGTTCCCACCGAGGGTGATCCGCACATG
>CAZAMZ010000047.1:0-9565 GCA_964486375.1 uncultured Synergistaceae bacterium
TCACAAAACAACCTCCCTATACCTGTGGATCGTGAGACGTAAAGACAAAAGCGTGACGCGTGACTTCCAGGATCAAGAGCTTAAAAGGTAATAGCAAACTTCAAAACCAGGACCAAAGGTAAAACTTAAACCCCTTTCACCACAGAGAACACAGAGAAGAGCAAGAGAGAGGAAACCTAGAACCTCTTTATGGCAAAAACCAGTCAAGTCTGGAACAAAAACTTTCTATGACTATTCGTTGATTGTTTTCAGTTTAAGCCTTCTTGGCCTTGGTCATGGTCCCTAAAACAAATATTGTGATTTTCTCTCTTGCTCTTCTCTGTGTTCTCTGCGGTGAAAGATATGGGTTCTGCTTTGTCTAACTTCTGACGTCTCACCTCTCACGCTCCTGGCTCTTCTCATCTACTCTCACGGTGCCTTCTCCCGCGGCGATGACCAGGGGGTCCCGGGACAGGACCGTTCCGGGTGCTGCACCCGGAACACCCGCCTGGGGCGATGCCTTCCAGACCATTATCTTTTCGCCGTCTATGAAGGTGAAGGCGCCCGGGTATGGACGGGTAACTGCCCGGACCAGGTTGCAGATCTCTCTTGCTGATGAGTTCCAGTCTATTCGGCCGTCCTCGGGTTTTCTGCCTCCGAAGTAGGTGGCTCTCGAATGATCCTGGGGTATGCGCCGGGCCTTGCCGGCTTCTATGAACCCAAGGTTTCTCAAGACCAGCTGTTCTGCAGCACCGGCGACCTTGAGCATAACGTCCATGGCCGTATCTGTTTCGGTAATGGGCACCCTCTCCTGGTCCACGATGTCGCCCTCGTCAGGGCGCGCGGTCATCCAGTGAAGGGTGGCACCAGTTTCAGCCTCCCCGTGTATTACTGCCCAGTTCACGCATGCCCTTCCCCGGTACCGGGGCAGTAGGGAACCGTGCATGTTGAAGGCTCCCAGTCGGGGGAGTTCGAGGATCTCCCGGGGGATTATGTCGCGGTAATAAAAGGAGAATATGATCTCGGGCTCAAGGTCCTTTATCACTTCGAAGGATCCCGGATCCTTTACCCCTTCAGGAGTGTAAACCCTGATCCCTTTATCCATGGCAAGGTCCTTTACCGAACAGAACCAGGTATTCTCGTCGGGTTTGTCCTCATAGGTGAAGACGGCACGGATATTCGCCCCCGCCCCTGTAAGGGCCTTCAGGCAGCGGTACCCCACTTCGCTGTAAGCGAAAACCACTATCCGCGGCCTGTCACTCATCGCCATACACCCTGTTCACCAGGTAACGGGGCCGCTTCCGGATCTCCTGAAAAATGCGGCCGATGTATTCCCCGGCGATCCCCACGCAGAACATGGTTACGCCCATAAGGAAGAAATTTATGGTCATGAGGGTGAAAAGACCCTCTGCCTCGGGGCCTACAAAAAGCCTTCGAATCAGCATATAGATGGAGAATGCAAGGCTCAGCCCCGCAACGAACAATCCCAGCATCGTGACCGCCTGAAGGGGAACAAGGGAAAAACCGGTCATAAGGTCGAAGTTCAGGCGTATAAGCCTGAAGAGACTGTACTTGGATGTCCCCAGCTCTCTCTCCGAGTGCCCCACCTCTATCTCCGTGGGGTTAAGAGAGAACTTCTGGGCCAGGGCAGGAATGAACGTGGTGGTCTCGGGGCAGCTGTTGATGAGGTCGATAACGCGCCTGCTGTATGCCCTGAGCATGCAGCCGTAGTCGTGAAGGTTAAGCCCCGTGATCCGGTTTGTTATCCTGTTTACGATCTTCGATGCGAACTTCCTGAAAAAGGGATCCTTCCGGGTAGATCGAATAGTCCCTACCACGTCATGCCCCTTTTCTATCTCGGCCAGAAGCCTCGGGATCTCCTCGGGGGGGTTCTGCAGGTCCGCGTCCATTGTTATCACCGTGGCTCCCCGCGACAGGGAAAAGCCGGCCATTATGGCCATGTGCTGCCCGAAGTTGCCGTTGAAGTCTACCACCCTTACGGAACCACGGTACCTGTCGACGGAGTCGAGGAGAAGTCCCAGCGAATGGTCCCTGCTCCCGTCGTTCACGAAAAGCACCTCCCAGTTGACACCAAGGCTTTCCATGACGGGGAAGAGCCTTTCAAAAAGGGCGGGGAGGGATTCCTCCTCGTTGTAAACGGGTATCACCACCGAGACTTCAACAGGTTCCTTTTCCAAAGGGATCATCCTTTCCTGCAGATCCGACGCACTGCTCCAACTACGTCGGCGATGTCGTCATCGGTCATTGCCGGGAAGAGGGGAAGGGATACTATCCGGTCACTGACATGCTCGGCGTTGGGGAAGTCCCCCCTCTTCCAGCCGTAGTGATCTGCAAAATACGAAAAGAGGTGGATGGCCTGGTAGTGGAGCGCTGTCCCAATATTCATCTCCCGCATCCTTGCCATGAAGTCGTCCCTCGAGAAACCCAGTAAGTCAGTGTCGATGAGCGGAGTAAAGATGTGCCACGAGTGGACATCCCCCTCCCCGGGGGAAGGGGGAAGGCGCAATCCCTTTATGTCACCCATTTCCCTTCGGTAGGTGTCCGCTATCTCCCTTCTCCTTGCGTTGAAGGCATCGAGCCGGGGCAGCTGGTCGCTCCCTATCGCGGCCTGGATATCCAGCATGTTGTATTTGAAACCCGGGAAAAGGATATCGTAATGGGGCGTCCCTGTAGCCGCGTAGCGGTTCCAGGCGCCCTTGCTCATGCCATGCTGCCTCAGGACGGAGACCCTTTCTGCTGCGTCCTCGCATCCCGTGCAGACCATTCCGCCTTCACCGCAGGTAATATTCTTGGTCGGGTGAAAGCTGAAGACCGCTGCATGTCTCTCTCCTGAAGGGGCGCCGATCAGCCTGCCCCTGAAGGATGCCCCCAGGGCGTGGGCTGCGTCCTCTATCAGGACCAGTCCGTTCCTGCCGGAGATTTCATTGATGGCATCCATTTCGCAGGGCCTTCCTGCGAAGTGCACCGGGATAATTGCCTTTGTCCGGGGTGTGATGGCCCTCTCGATATGTTCGGGAATGATGTTGAGGGTCACCGGGTCGATATCGGCAAGAACCGGCCTGGCGCCGACAAGGACTATGGTGTTGACCGTGGCGGCGAACGTCATGGGTGTGGTGATGACTTCATCCCCGGGGCCTATGCCGAAGGCCATCAGGGTGAGGTGAAGCCCGGCTGTGGCCGAATTTACCGCAAGTGAATAGGGCGCTCCCACATATTCCCCGAAGGACTTCTCGAACTTCACGGTTTTGGGACCCGTGGTGATCCACCCGGACCTCAGTGAATCGGCTACGTCCGCTATGGCATCCTCGCTGATGTCAGGTCTTGCGAATGGCAGGAATGTGCTTCTCATTAGTCCCCTTCATCTCCCTTGTTCGTAACTACGATCTTCCCGGGCGCCCCGGCTATAACCACGGGGGTGACCCCGCCCGTTTCAAGGAATTCCGTCGATGTTCCCTCCCTGAGGATCAGCAGTACCCGATCTTCCGATACCCAGTATCTCTCGAGGAAGCCTTCGGCGCTCAGGAACCAGTCGGACTGGTCTTCCCTGTTTGCCCCGAACTCCAGTTCGCCGACCCAGTCTACCAGAACGATCCTTCGCTTAAGGTAAAAAGGGAGTCCCTGGTCGTATTCCCTGTATTGGGCGAGAACATCACCGGGAAGGGAGTGTTCCCGGATCGCGGCAGCCAGGTCCCTGGCGCTCATGATCCTGTCGTAGAAACCGAAAACGTTCTTGAAGGTGGCTATGTTGAGAAAAGCGAAGACACACAGGGCCAGGACCATCTTCCTGGACTGCCCCCTTGCATAGTAGACCCACGACAGTATCACCAGCAGCAGAAGGACAGCCACCACGGGGGCTACGACAGGCAGGAGGATCTTGCCGTACCTCTCGTCCAGGAACGGGTAAGCCGCGGCTGCCACACCGAAGGGCACCAGGATAAGGCTGTTGAGGAGAAGACCCATTCCAAGGGCCCTGCTCTTCCCCCTGTCCATGTGGTAGTCCAGGAAAGACCCGGCCATGATGGCCAGCGGGGGCATCACCGGAATGATATACGGTATCAGTTTTGAACTTGAAAGGGAGAAGAAAATGAAAATAATGGCAAACCACAGGAGAAGGAAAAGGTTGCTCCTGTCCTGGTGGGTCGGTCTTGCCATGGAGGACGGCAAGGCATCGCTTATCGCTCCGGGGAGGAAGCCGGTCCATGGTATGGCTCCCACAATAAGAATGGGAATGAACCACCACCATGGTTCAAAACGGCCGTGCATTTTCGTGGTGTAGCGGAGGAAGTGCTCCTGGATGAAGAAGAAGTCGAAGAAATCCGGGTTCTCGAGGCTGACCAGAACAAACCAGGGAGTCGCCACCAGGAAGAAGATCACTATGCCCGGAAGGTAGAGGGCTTCCCGGATAACGCTCCACTTGCGGGTCAGGACTATCCACCAGAAAGCGATGCCGGCCGGCAGGACGATCCCTATCAGTCCCTTTGTAAGCGTGGCCAGGGCCATTCCGATATAGAAAAGGAGGAAGAACTTCCTGTCCCGCCGGTGTCCCATCCAGAATCCCGCCATTGAAAGGGTGATGAAGAACGATAGAGGCATATCGGTAATATTTATCTGCCCAATGGCGAAATAGACCAGCGATGTGGCCAGTATCCATGCAGAGAGCAGAGCAGCCCTTGGCCCGTTCATCCGGTTCGCGAGCCAGTAGGTGACGAAAACACCTGCCAGGGCGAGTACCGCCGGCCAGAACCTGGCGGCGAATTCGTTCTGCCCCATCACCTTGAATGACAGCACCGTAAGCCAGTAGTGGAGAACCGGCTTCTCGAAATAAGCCACATAATTCAGTCGAGGTGTAATATAGTCCCCGCTCTCGATCATCTCCCTGGGGATCTCGGAGTAGCGTCCTTCGTCGGGGTCGAGAAGGCCGTGGTTCCCCAGGGCCACCATGTAAAGTATCGAAGTCAGTACCAGCAAAAACAGAAGATTTTTCTTATGGGAAGAAAACAAGGGAAACAGCCTCCAGAGAGAGTGATTTCTTGGCCCGGGGGCATCAAGAAGAAAGAACTTGGTTTATTATAACTGTATAGTTCCTGAAATTGGCAACAAACGGGAGGTGCCCCTGGATGGATAAACTCGGTATGCTGATGATCCTGGGATCGGCATTATTCAATGCCACCGCGAGCAGTATGATGAAGATCGGTTTCGGCCACCAGCAGGACCTTCTCGAAAGGGGATTTGCCGGCGCCGTCTTCAGGATCGCGAGCAACCCATGGGCAGTGGCAGGCGTGATATGTTTTGGTATTTCTTTCATGTTCATGAGTGCTGCCCTTACAAGGGTTGATCTTTCAGTGGCCTATCCCGTGATGTCAGGCCTGGTATTCATACTGGTCCTGGGGGTATCCTCCGTATTCTTTTCCGAGCAGATAACGCTGATGAGGCTTGTCGGTGTCTTCCTGATCCTGTCGGGGGTGCTGGCGATAAGCAGGTAGAATAAATTCCGTGACTCGTTACTCGTGACTCGTGACTGGAAAAACGGAGATAAGATCAATTTCTCCGAACCTGAAAAATGGGGCATTCGGATCTTCCCGGTTACGAGTTACCAGTCACGCGTTACGCTATTAGGGGGTTCGTAATGAGAGTCTGCATCATCGGCACCGGGTACGTAGGACTGGTCACGGGGGCATGCCTTGCAGAGAACGGCAACGATGTCTGGTGTGTTGACGTCGATGCCGCCAAGATAGCCGGACTGAAGGAGGGGAGAGTCCCCATCTACGAGCCCGGGCTCGAGGACATAGTCCGAAGGAACCTTTCCCAGAACCGGCTTCGCTTCACCACCGACCTCAAGGAAGCTCTCCACGAAAGCCTCTTCGTTTTCATAGCCGTGGGGACGCCACCCATGGAAGACGGATCCGCCGATCTCGGTTTTGTTTTCGAGGCGGCCTCCCAGATAGGCAGCCTGATGGATGGATACAAGATCGTTGTCGCCAAATCCACCGTACCGGTAGGGACAACTGAAAAGATCAGCGGAATTGTCCGTCAGAGGCTTGCGGAAAGAGGTAAAGGGGACATGGAATTCGATGTGGCCTTCTGCCCGGAGTTCCTGAAAGAGGGAGCCGCCGTCGAGGACTGCCTGCGGCCGGACAGGGTGATCATCGGGACAGGGAACGAAAGGACAGCCGAACTGCTGAGGGAACTTTTCGCGCCCTTCGTGATGAAGGAGAACCGTTTCTATACCATGTCCATACCCTCGGCGGAGATGACCAAGTACGCATCCAACGCCATGCTGGCCACCAGGATCAGTTTCATGAACGAACTTTCCCGGCTTTGCGAAAAGGTAGGCGCCGATGTGGACCAGGTCCGCGTGGGTATGGGAACTGACAGCAGGATCGGTTCTTCCTTCCTTTACGCCGGCCTGGGGTACGGGGGATCGTGCTTCCCCAAGGACGTGCAGGCCCTTATCCACTGTGCTTCGGGGTGCGGGGTCGACCTTGCCATCCTAAGGGCTGTCGAGGATGCCAACAGGAAGCAGAGGCAGTTCTTTATCGACAAGATAACCGGCCACTTCGGCGATATCCTGGAAGGAAAAACCTTCGCCCTCTGGGGCCTCAGTTTCAAACCCCAGACGGACGATATGAGGGAGGCTCCATCGCTGACCATATCCGAGGCGCTCCTTTCGAGAGGTGCTGTTCTCAGGGTCTTTGACCCGGTGGCTATGGAGAAGGCGGAGGAACTTCTCCCCAGGGACGGATCGGTGAACTTCTGCCCTGATGCGTACGAAGTGCTCAGGGGTGCCGATGCCCTGGTGCTTGTCACTGAGTGGCCCCAGTTCCGCAGGCCCGACTGGGACAAGATCAGGGATCTTATGAAACCTGCCGCCGCAGTTTTCGATGGCCGCAACCAGCTATCCCCCGCCCACGTCAGGGCCCTGGGCTTCTCATATTACGGGATCGGGAGAGGGTAAAGCGGAAGGGCGTAACTCGTAACTCGTGACTCGTGACTCGTGACTCGGAAAACGAAAGATCAAGGGCGTGACTCGTAACTCGTGACGCGTGACTGGAAAGGGCAGAAAAGCAAGGCAACAGGAAAGGCAAAATCGTAACTCCTGATGTGTGACTCGCACCCTCCAGTCAAGCTGAAGGACACGCCCTGTCGCTGCGCTCGGGGCACCTTGTAACGCGTTACTCATGACGGGTGACTAGTTACTCGTAAAGAAAGACAGGAAACCCCTTAGTCTCCAGAAGGCGGCTAAGGGGTTCTTTTTTTATGGTTCTAGAGATACGGGTATCTGGATCCAAGCCAAACGGCCCCCCGTAACGAGTCACGAGTCACGCGTCACGCGTCACGTCCTTACTTCTTCTTCAGCTGCCTCACGACGTCGATGACGGTCCCGTCACGGTACTCGATAACGCCTATGATCCTGTCCTCGATCTCCACGGGAGACATGGTGCCGGTGAATTTATGGGCCTTGTCGATCAGTTCGTCCATAGTTACCAGGGGAACGTCCCCCGCCTCTTTCGCGGCGTCAATGAGATCCTGCCTTCTCGGGTTCACTGCCACGCCGAACTCGGTGACTATTGCGTCAACCACCTCGCCCGGGGTGGTCACGGTGTAGACCGAATCCACAGCGCAGGGGATCCTGCCGCGGAGAAGGGGAGTGGTGATTATCGTCAGCTGGGATCCCGCAGCTGTGTCCTGGTGTCCGCCAATGCCGTGCAGCAGTGCCCCGTCCGCCTCGGTGTTGACGTTGACGTTGAAGTCCCTGTCGACCTCGGTAGCCCCCAGCACGACCGTGTCCAGCATGTTCACCGCGCAACCCGTGTTCCAGGGGTTGGCGTACCAGTCTGCCGATATCTCCACATGGTTGGGGTTCTCGCCGATAGACTTGACAGCGGCAAGGTCGAAGGACTGGACATCGAGGAGCCGTTCAAAGAGTCCTTCCTTCATCATGTCCACGAAGAACTCCGTTATGCCGCCAAGTCCGAAACTTCCCTTGATGCCTCTCTCCCGCATCGCCTCCCTCACATAAGCCGCCACTGCCAGGGAAATTCCCCCTGCACCGGTCTGGAAGGATATACCGTTTTTAAAATAGGAGGAGGCCTCTATCAGTTTTGCCGCGTTGTCGGCGATCAGAAGCCTCATCGGATCCCTGGTCACCCTGGTAGAACCGCTGACGATCCCCGCCGGGTCGCCTATCCTGTCCACGACCACGACGAAATCTACGTAGAACTGAGGAATATGGATGCATGGAGCCGGGTAGGGGACCAGGTTGTCAGTGATCGCGATCACGCACTGGGCGTACTCGGCGTCCGAGTGGGCATAACCGAGGGAACCGCAGGCGGATTTGCCCACAGCACCAGAAAGGTTGCCGTACTTGTCAGACGTGGGCGCCGCTATGAAGGCGACATCGATAACCACTTCCCCGCTGGTGACCGCCCTTGGGCGGCCGCCATGGCTTCTCAGGACCACGGGGACGCTCATGCCTCCCTCGGAAGCGAGCTGCCCAATGGGTCCGTTGACGGATCCCATGATCTGGCGAATGACCCCGCTCTGGATGTGTTTTGTCAGGTGCTTGTGGACTCCGAAAAGGGCCGTGGGGAAGATAACAAGGTCTTTGATCCCCATCTCGGCGCATGCGTCCAGAACGGCGTTCACCACGAAATCACCGTTGCGGAGATGGTGGTGGAAGGATATGGTCATGCCGCTCTTGAGTCCCGATGCGCTTATTGCAGCCTTGATGTCCGGCAGGGTCTTGTCTGTCCTGGTGTTGAAGGCCGTTCTGTTCCTCTTGCCGAACCGGTTCCCCTCCGGGGGGCGCCTGTCATGACCCTTGAAGTGTTTTACTTCTCCGTAACCGGGGATGGAATCGGGGATATCTCTCCCAACTGCGTTGATAGCCATTATTTTTCACCTCCGGCGCTCAGTCCGGCCCGCTGCAGGGTATATTCCGCCCGTTTGACAACGGGCTTGTCGACCATCTTGCCGTCCACCTGAACCGCCCCAAGGCCCCTTGCGGCAGCATCCGCGGCTGCTTCAACTATCTTTTTGGCCTGCTCTATCTCCTTTGGTGTGGGCGTGAATACATCATGAATTATCGGGATCTGGTTGGGATGGATGACGCTTTTGCCCTGGTAGCCCAGCTGTTTGACCCACTCGGTCTCGCGCCTCAGTCCGGAGTCATCCGTTATGTCTGCGTAGACCGTGTCGAGTGCGTCGACTCCTGCAGCGTGTGCCGCCAGTACAACGATCCTCCTGGGGCCGATAAGCTCTTCGCTGTTCTCGGACCTGGTGGTCTTCAGGTCTGCCCGGAGGTCTTCCCCTCCAGGGCAGATGGCCGCGATCCGTCGGGATGCCTTTGCAATATCGTAGGCATTCCATATACCCAGGGCCGTCTCGAGAAGGCAGAATATGAGCGTCTTGCCGACCTTGATCTTTGCCTTGCTCTCGATATGTGAAAGGGCCTCGTCCATGATCGCTATATCCTTGGGATTCTCGACTTTGGGTATGCGTATGCCGTCGATCCCGCAGGGTACGAGGGTCTCGATGTCAGACCTCTAGAGGTCGGTGTGCATGG
>CAZAMZ010000048.1:0-9444 GCA_964486375.1 uncultured Synergistaceae bacterium
GGCTTGATGTCGTGAAGAACATGAATGAAAGTAACCAGGCCGAAACTCCCCGGTTCCAGGTCCATTGTACGGACATCCCCCCTGAGGATCTCCACGTTCTTGCGGTCCCTGAGCCGTGCCCTGGCTTTTTCCACCATCCAGGAAGAGGTGTCCACCCCGATTGCCGATCCCCCTTTGTTAAGAGAATCCGCGAGATAGGTCATGAAAACACCGTTGCCGCACCCGAACTCCAGGATCCTTTCGTTCCCCTCAAGTTCCAACCCCTCGACAAAAGGGGAGTAAAGCCTCGGGCCAGTAATTAAAGGGTGAATAACGGCAAGACAAAAGCGGAAAAGCAGTCCCGGTTTTTCGAAATCTCGGTGTTCGAAATTTTCCTCAGGCGAATGACCTGTCAAAATCTCACCTCCCAAGAAGGTAGATCATCAATAATAATGATAACTGTTCTCAATCCAGTCAACCTCGGGCTTCTGAAAGAAGTTCCCCTTTCAGGCAAGGACCACGGCGTCCCCCGGTCTTATCCTTCCACCCCTTTCCACTTTCAGGAAGTATCCTTTCGAAGGCAGGAGGCACCAGCCCCTGTAATCGTATGAGTGGGGTTCACCGGGCTTTTTGCCCTTTTCCACGATTATCAGAACGACGGCCTCCCCGACCCTGATAACCTGTCCCGGCGGGAGTTCATCCGGAAGCCCGGAAATGACCAGGTTTTCCGCCAGGGATCCGGGTGGGAAGGGGAAACCGGCGATTTTTTCTGCCTCTGCGACATCCTCTGACCTCAGAAGGCTGACCTGCCTTTCCCCTATCCCGTAATGGCCGTCACCTTCTATCCCCATTCCCGCTATCAGAAGAGCCTCTTCCAGGGTGATCTTCGGTTTTTGCCTGTCAGGTCCGGCACATACTGCGATCAATTCCACCACCTGTCGTTCCCCCTTTGGTTTTCTCCTGTTCCCGATGCCCTATTATAGGCAATAATAAACCTGCATCTTTTCGTAAAAACCTGAATGGAGGTAAGGCCATTGAAAGGACGTTATGTTCACCTGGCAGTGCTCGCAATTGTCCTGCTGCTTTCCCCTTGCCCTCTCCATGCTTCCGTTTCACCTGAAGAGAGGCTTTTCACCTATGATTTCCAGGGTTTAAGGTTCGACGTCCGTTTTATCGACGGGGCTGTGATCCTCTATCTCCCCGACGGGCCTCTAACGCTGCCGCAGGGTTTGTCTGCATCGGGTGCCAGGTACACTGACGGGAACACCACCTTCTGGATCAAGGGAGAGAATGCCCACCTGGAGTTGGACGGATCGGTAGTTGATGAAAAACCGGACTAGCGGGAGGGGTGAAAAATGGACCTTTCTGTCTTTTCGATCCTTGCAGATATTGTAAGCATAGCCGGAATATGCGTGATACTGTGGGGCTGTGTCCTGGCCGGATACCGTTTCCTGAAAGTAGAGAAGGATCTTCTTTCGGGAAGGGCCCTTCATCTTAAACGTGAAAGCCTCCGGCAGAGCCTCGGCGGCTACCTTCTTCTCGGGCTGGAGTTCCTGATCGCGGCGGATATCATCAACACCGTCCTGAAGCCAGGTTTCTACGAAGTGGCGATACTGGGGACTATCGTAATTATCCGTACCGTGATCGGGTTCACTCTCGACCACGAACTTTCATCGCAGGCCGACAGGGGGCATCGCGAAGACTGAAAATGGCCGGGGGCCGGCTAAAGGGGTCTAAGGAAAACCATAACCATATCGCTGTTCGCGGAGTAGGGGGAACCCTCGCTGTCGAGGAGATTGTATGTGGGAGCTTCTGTTTCCAGGATCTTTCTCGTACCTGCGGTGATGCCGTTGCCGTTGCCAACCCTGGCCAAGATAAAAATGTCAGTGCCGTTTCCGGAATTGATGCCGTATATTGCCCTTCCTTCCTCCATACCTTCGGGTATCTCGTCGATCCCCATGTAGGACACCAGTGCATCCATGTCATCCTCCAGCGGCCAACGGCCCTTGTCGGCAAAGAAGAAGCATGAGGCACGCTTGAGGGTCATCAGGTCTGCCACTATGCGCGTAGCGGTGGATCTGTCTCGCGCGTTTGCAAAGACAAGAAGAAGGCTTGTGGCAAGAATACCGATAATTATTATGGTGATAAGGAGTTCTGTCATGGTGAAGCCTTTTCTCGACCTGAACATGAAATTTCTCCCACAATATTAAATATATTGCTACTTTTCATGATAGTACTATGCATCAAGGGTTTTGTCACTCTCTCAGCAGGATTTGCATCTCCTCCTCTGATATAATTGTTTCCCTTGAAGGAGAGACCAGAGTTGCATTCTTGTCCAGTAAAAGGAGGCAGGCCGATGATCAGGCTCAAGACAAGCAAGGGGGATATCCTCCTGGAGATGTTCGAAAAGGAAGCGCCTAAGACGGTGGAGAATTTCGTCAATTATGTTAAAACCGGTCACTACGACGGGACCATCTTTCACAGGGTGATCGACGGCTTCATGATACAGGGAGGCGGTTTCGACGAGGCCATGAAACAGAAGGCTACGGGTAAGCCGATAGAGAACGAGGCGTCCAACGGACTTGGGAACGAAGCTTACACCATAGCAATGGCGCGGACCCAGGACCCGCATTCCGCAACGGCCCAGTTTTTCATAAATGTAAAGGATAATCCCTTCCTGGACTATTCCTCCCCCGATATCAGGGGGTGGGGTTACGCCGTTTTCGGCAGGGTCCTGGAAGGACAGGAAGTCGTCGATGACATCAGGGCAGTCAGGACCTGCAGCCGTTCCGGACACAGCGATGTGCCCGTGGAACCCGTCACGATCCTGGAGGCCTTTGTCGAGGGACAGGACTGATGGGGCAGGACTGTTTGCCCGTCGTCGATCCCATCCTCAGGGAAGCAGGTTTTTCGGACTTTGTATGGGTCCAGCCCTCTTCTATGACCGTTTCTCAGTGGGTCAGGATGAAATGTATGTTCGGCTGTCCCGACTACGGGAAAAACGCGTCATGCCCTCCCTTTGTTCCCTCCGTCGCCGAGTGCAGGGAACTGCTTTCAGAATACTCCAGGGCAGTCCTGATCCATCTTGCCTGTGAAGTTCCCCCAGAAAAAAGGGACGAATGGTGCAGGAAGAACCAGGAACTCCTTATCGAATCGGAAAGGCGGATATTTCTCGCAGGGTTCGAAAGGGCATTCCTCCTCTCATTCGACAACTGCAATCTTTGCGGTACATGTTCCGCCACACCCGGGGAATGCAGGCTTCCCTACATGAGGAGGCCCACCATGGAGGCTTTTGCCATCGATGTATATACAAGCGTCAGAAGGCACGGATATACCATTTCCGTCAGGAAAGACAGGACCGAAAAACCTGACAGGTTCGCCATGATGCTGGTGGAATAGAGGAATGGCTATGGTAGACCCCCGTCATGCCTCGGCGATCGCTGCAGAACTCAAGATCAGGGAGGAGCAGGTCAGCAAAACGGGGGACCTGATAGGTGAAGGCTGTTCCGTTCCCTTCATCGCTCGTTACCGGAAAGAGATGACGGGCTCTCTGGACGAGGTGGCGGTGCTTGCTATCCGGGACCGGCTTTCCCAGATGGAGGAACTGGACAAACGCAGGAATGCGATACTGAGATCGTTGAGTGAGCGGGACCTTCTGACTGATGAACTCGAAAAGGCCGTCAATTCAGCCCTGAACATGACCGCCCTGGAGGATATCTACCTCCCCTACCGGCCAAGGAGAAGGACAAGGGCCACAATAGCCCTGGAAAAAGGGCTGAAGGAACTGGCCGATATTCTGATGGACTCTGCATCGGGGAAAAGGGGCAGTATTGACCCTCTGGCCGAATCCGGGAGATTCGTTGATGCTGAAAAGGGAGTCGGATCAGCTGAGGAAGCCCTTTCGGGAGCGAGGGATATTGTCGCCGAGAGGGTCAGTGAAGACAGGAGATCCAGGGTGGCACTGAGGGCGATCTTCGCCAGGAACGGAAAACTCTCCTCCAGGGTCCTCAATGGGAAGGAGGAATCCGGGGCCAAGTACAGGGACTATTTTGAACTGGAAGAGCCGGCCCGGGCATGCCCTTCCCACAGGATCCTTGCTGTCCTGAGGGGTGAAAGAGAGGGGATCCTTTCAGTATCGGCCCAGCCTCCGGCGGAACTCTGCATTATCGAGATGGACAAGATATTTATCAGGGAAGAGAACCCTGCTTCGGAAGAGGTCAGGAAGGCGATCCGCGACGGTTTCGCAAGGCTTGCAGCCCCTTCTCTGGAAACAGAACTCAAGAATGCGCTGAAGATGAAGGCCGACAGGGAGGCAATAAGGGTTTTCTCGGAGAACCTGAGGGAAGTCCTTATGGCTTCCCCCCTTGGGTGTGCCCCTGTTATGGCCGTCGACCCCGGGGTCCGGACAGGGTGCAAGATCGTTATCCTCGATGCCGGGGGAAGACTGGTAATGGATGACGTCATTTTCCCCTTTTCCGGGAAAAAGGCGGAAGCCGAGGCCAGGGTCAAGGTTTCAAGGATCCTGGAAGAGCATCCTGTAAAGGCTGTTGCGGTAGGTAACGGGACGGCGGGGCGCGAGACCGAGGCTTTCCTGAGGGGGATCGGCCTGCCCGGGGACCCCCCGGTCATACTTGTTAACGAGAGCGGGGCTTCCGTATACTCGGCTTCCAAAGCCGCCAGGGAAGAGTTCCCCGACATGGATGTTACCGTGAGAGGTGCCGTTTCCATAGGAAGGCGCCTGCAGGATCCCCTTGCAGAACTGGTGAAGATAGATCCCAGGTCGATCGGGGTGGGACAGTACCAGCATGACGTCGATCAGAAAAAACTTGCCCAGTCTCTTGAGGACGTTGTCGTATCCTGCGTCAATTCCGTAGGAGTGGATCTCAACACTGCAAGTTCCCACCTTCTTTCCTACGTTTCCGGTCTTGGGCCCGTACTTGCATCCAACATAATTTCCTGGAGGGATTCTCATGGGCCATTCCGTTCAAGGCTTCAGCTGCATGAGATCCCAAGGCTCGGGCCGAAGGCCTTTGAACAGTCCGCGGGGTTCCTGAGGGTCCGCGACGGGGAAAACCCACTTGACACCAGCGCCGTCCATCCAGACCACTATGGAATAGTTGAAATGATGGCAAGGGATCTTGGATGCTCCATTGAGGATCTTGTCAGTGAAGAAGGTCTGAGGGAAAAGGTGGATCTATCCTTGTACACCGGTCCCGGAGCGGGGCTGCCAACCCTGAGGGATATAATGACCGAACTGGCAAAGCCGGGAAGGGATCCCCGGAGGGATTTTCAAAGCGTCAGTTTTTCAGAATCCGTGAACAGCATCGAAGACCTTCTCCCCGGAATGGAACTGACAGGCATTGTCTCGAATGTAACGGCCTTTGGTGCTTTTGTTGACATAGGCGTCCACCAGGACGGCCTTGTGCATATCAGCCAGATCTCGGAAAAATTCGTTAAAAACCCCATGGACGTGGTAAGAACGGGTCAGAAGGTCCGGGTCAGGGTCCTGGAGGTTGAAAAGGGCAGAAAGCGCATCTCCCTCAGCATGAAAGGGATCCTCCAAAAAGGATCCTGAAACCTGCCAGACAAAACACGGGAATAACTGGAAACTCCCTGACCTTACCTGTTCGAAAAACCCCAGCGATAACTATCCAGCCACTATACGTGGTTCTACCGTTCCCTTTATCCTTGAACAGGCATTAACCTCTCCGGTGAGAACCGCCCTTGATCGTCATGCCGGTGACAAGCCCCTGTATGAAAAAACCGGTTTTCTTTACCATCCTTAACATTTCTCAAGCTCACCTTCATCATAAGGGGGTTAAACTTCAGTAAACAATGAAAGGATCGGGTGAAATTTCATGATGCCATTGAGAAAACCACTTCTCATGCTAATGTTTTTATCCCTGCTCTTCTCCGGGGAGGCTTCCCGTTCCGCTCCGGCAGAAGCTGCTCCGGCAGTAATGAGCCTTGAGGAATGTATCGAAACAGCCCTTTTACGCCACCCTGACCTGGCCGCGGGCCGAGCCGGCGTTGTAGCGTCAGAAGCCAGGGCAGGACAAACCCGGACAGGTTTTTATCCTTCAATTGGTTTTTCCACGGCTTTTTCCGAAAGGTCCTCCAGCGGGACGGGATCGTCAGAAGGATCCTGGTCCAGCGCAATAACGCTTTCGCAGATGGTAACAGACTGGGGGAGAACCCACGCCATGCTGAGGAGGAGCCTGCTTGACGTGGCGGTGAAAACCCTGGAACTGGAAACTACCCGTTCCGATATAGTCTACGAGGTTACAAGATCATATTTTCAGCTTCTCAAGGCAGGAAAGGAACTTGATGTAGCGGAAGAATCACTGGCGCTTAACGATGAAAGGCTGGAACAGGCGGAAGCCTTTTTCAGGGTTGGACGCGTCTCGAGATACGACGTGACGGCAGCCCAGGTGACCAGGAGCAACGCCAACCTTGCGCTGATACGGGCGCGGACGGCCCAAAAAGAGGCAATGACCGCTCTGAAAGCCGCTATGGGGCTAACGGATGCTGTCGAGTTCGATATTGCCGGGATAGACGATGATCCGGATCCTGGAACGCAGGGAGGGTTCCCATCGCTGGAATGGGCAATAGGGTCCGCACTTGAGAACAGGCCTGACCTGATCGCCTACAAAGTAAACACAGAGTCGGCCGAAACCTCGGTCCTCCTTGCCGGGCTGGACAACGCCCCGCAACTAAGTCTTTCCGGAAGTTACGGCTGGGGTTCCGCGGATTTCTGGGGACAGGATACCTGGAGGGCAGGGCTGACCCTGTCATTCCCCATTTACGACGGGGGACTTCAAAGGGAAAAGAAACGGGAAGCCAGAGCAAACCTTGAGGGTGCTCAAGCCCGCCTTGAATCTTACACCCAGCGGGTCGTCAGCGATGTGACAAGCGCCTGGCTTGCGGCATCGGATTCAGCCGAGACAGTGGCGGCCGCAGCGGAAGGCCTGCAAATGGCCCTTGATAACCTTGAGATAGCGAAAGGAAGATACCAGGTGGGGGTCGGCTCGCCACTGGAAGTATCAGACGCAACCAGAAACTACACCGAGGCCAAAGCCGCCTGGTATTCTGCGCTATACGACGGTATGACCGCCAGGGCGGCCCTGGAAAAGGCAATGGGAGTGGTGAGAAAATGAAGAACAAGAAGAAGGTTTCCTGGATCCTTCTGCTGGTGATAATTGCCGCTGGAGCGTGGATCTATTCTGGACGCTCCGGCGGAAGTCCCGAAATCCAGACAACAAAGGTGGTCCTGGGCGGGATAGTCAAGACCGTATCCGCTACCGGCTCGCTTAACGCAGTGAACACCGTGAACGTAGGTGCCCAGGTTTCCGGGACGATAAAAAAGATACATGTGGACTATAACTCGGTTGTTGCCAGAGGGCAGCTTCTTGCCGAGATAGACCCTTCACTTCTTGAGGCAAATATAAGGCAGTCCGAGGCCAGCGTTCTTTCCGCCACAGCCTCGCTTCAGGAGGCCCGGGCGAATCTGGCCGAAGCGAAACGAACCCTGGAAAGGAACAGGGAGCTGTTCTCGAAAGGATACATTGCGGCTATGGAACTCGACCAGTCGCAGACATCTTATGAAACGGCCCTTTCCAGGATCAGAAGTGCCGAGGCGTCACTTTCACAGTCAAAGGCAGACCTTGAGTACAAAAAGATCAATCTTGGCCACGCCAGGATAATCTCCCCTATAGACGGTGTGATCATCAACCGGGAGGTGGATGAAGGGCAGACGGTGAACGCCAGCCAGTCGGCGCCAACCCTCTTTACTATTGCCGAAGACCTGTCCAGGATGCAGGTGGAGGCGAAAATCGACGAGGCCGATATCGGTCAGATCAGGCAGGGACAGGCAGTACGGTTTACCGTGGATGCATACCCCGAGGAATCATTCGATGGTTCTGTGAAAGAAGTGCGTCTTGCTTCGGCTATGACCGACAACGTAGTCACCTATACGGTCATCATCACCGTTGATAACGAGAAGAAGAACCTCATGCCGGGAATGACAGCCAACGTATCGGTCATTATCGAGAAAAAGGACGGCATCCTGAAGATCTCCAGTTCCGCTTTGAGGTTCTCGCCACCCGAAGAGGTAATACAGCCCCGTAATGGAGGTGGTGGACAGAGGGGGGATGGGAGTTCCCGAAGGGGTTCTGTCATCTGGACCTGGGAAAAAGGGGAACTGATACCGCACAGGGTCAGGACAGGCATCTTCGACGGCTTGTTCACGGAGGTCGAGGGGGAGACTCTGTACGAAGGCATGGAGGTCGTGACCTATCTTGCTTCGGGGAAAGAGAGCAGGACCCCGAGCGCTTTCGGTTTCGGGGGAAGGCCCAGATGAGGGGCGCCGGAAAGATGGAGTCCAGGGAGATCGTCAAGATCGAAGGCGTTTTCAAGACCTACAGCATGGGGGACGTTCAGGTAGAAGCACTTAAGGACGTCAGCTTTTCCGTGGAAGAAGGGGAATTCCTGTCCATAATGGGCGCCTCGGGTTCAGGCAAATCGACGCTTATGAACATTATCGGGTGCCTGGACATCCCGACAAGGGGGGACTATTTCCTGGAAGGACACAACGTAAGCGGCCTTTCAGGTGATGAACTGGCGGACATAAGAAAGCACAAAATCGGGTTCGTTTTCCAGGGATTCAACCTGCTTCCCCGCATGTCCGCCCTTGAGAACGTCAAGCTTCCGATGCTCTATAACGGTGTGAAACCCCAGGACAGGGAAGGGAAAGCGATGGAAGCCCTGGGAATGGTAGGTCTGGCTGACAGGGCTTACCACCAGCCCCGGCAGCTGTCAGGAGGACAGCAGCAGAGGGTCGCCATCGCACGTGCCCTTGTGAACGACGCTTCAATGATCCTAGCCGATGAACCCACCGGTAATCTGGATAGCAGGACCAGCATGGAAATAATGGAACTGTTCACTGAACTTAACAGGGAACTGGGCAGGACCGTAATACAGGTTACCCATGAACCGGATATGGCGTCCTTCAGCCGAAGGATCATTACTTTCAGGGATGGAATGATCCTGAAAGATGAAAGGAAGCCTGCGGCATGATCTCGATCAGGGAAACAGCCAGCATTTCCTTCAGGGCTCTCATGGCGAACAAGATGCGCTCATCCCTTACCATGCTCGGGATCATCATCGGCGTGACAGCAGTAATAATGATGTTCGCCATAGGTTCAGGGGCCAACCGCCAGATATCAGAGCGTTTCTCGAGCATGGGCAGCAACTTGCTGACCATCAGGCCCGGGGCTGTCCAGGGGCCCGGAGGTGTCCGGAGCGGCGCGGTAAACACCTTGACCGCAGACGATGCCGCTGCCATATCTGCAGAATGCACGGCTGTGGCTTATGCCGCCCCCACCTACGGAGGTGGTGCCCAGGTCGTGTATGGAAACCAGAACTGGTCGACAAGCATCACCGGGACCACACCGGATTATCTCCTGG
>CAZAMZ010000049.1:0-9384 GCA_964486375.1 uncultured Synergistaceae bacterium
CATCGGAAGGATCAGTCACAGTTTGTTTGGATATCGATTGTTAGTTCCACTCACCATTTTGTTTGCAACTGCGAGTATCTACTTTCCTAGATCAAAGACATCACTCATTGGTGTAACGATGATTGTTGCAGCAGGTTTCATTGGATTTTTCATTTATAGAAGATCTGTAAAAATCAAATGGATCGATGTGTTTTCTATCATTATTCCGATGTTATTAGGAATGCTGACCAATACAATCCTTCAAAGCTTATAAGATAAAGCATGGCAGATTCAACTGTCATGCTTTCATTTATTATAATGAGATTTCAATCTTATATTCGCTCATTAAACAAAACCTGTGTGAAAAGGTCGGTTCGATCTTTTCCAGAGACCGCAGGAATTCCCTGTGGAACTCATAGAAGAATTGAGGTCTCTGTCTGAACCATCCGATGTCGAAGATCATCTCCGGTTCCACTCCCATTTTTCTCCGGTATATACCGTTCGGGCCGCGAAAATCCGGAAGGCCCGCACTGGTGGACATACCCGCTCCGCTGAGAAGAACTACCCTTTGTGACGATCTGATCCAGTCAGCACACATGGATGCGATCCGGTCGATGTTTACATCCATTCCCGATCCCCCCTTTTTGTTCATTGCCCTTTGTTTATGATAACTCCGTCCGACCTGTTTTTTCCCAACAAAATGACCTGAAAAATAATGAAAAGTTTATGCAACCGGTTTCATGTCATGTTACAATCCTCAACGAGATTGCGGATATTATTCAGGAGGTGTTTTTCAATGGCCAGGAAAAACCTTGTATACGGAGTCAACGACAAGCCGCCCACACCGATCATGATCTTGGCTGGACTTCAGCACGTTCTAACCCTTTTTGGAGCCACCACCCTTGTGCCTCTTATCTTTGGACCCGCAATGGGCATGAGTCCGGCGCAGATCGGCTTTTTCATTTCATGCGTCTATTTTGCCATGGGAGTGGCAACCCTCATCCAGACCCATCCGAAACTGGGCTCAGGACTCCCGATCGTCCAGGGTTCAAGTTTCAGCTTCATCCCTCCCATAATGACCATTATCGGGGCCTACAAGGGACTTGGCCCCAACGTGGTCATGCAGTACATAGGAGGCGCACTGATCTCGGGAGGGCTGATACTTTCCGGAATAGGCTATAGCCGACTCGCAGGTTACATCCGCAAGGTCATCACCCCGGTTGTAATAGGGCCGACCATAATGGCGATAGGCTTCTCCCTGGCTCCGGTGGCGATCCAGTTCAACGCCGCGAACTATTGGCCGGTCTCCCTGATAGTGGTAGCATGCGTATTCATTTTCAGTCTGATAAGCCGCAACAAGTTCATGAATATATTCGCGATCCTGGCTTCCATAACCATCGCCTACATGGTCTGCCTTCTTGGGAGCATGGCCGGACTATTCCCGGCCGGGCACGCAGCCCACGTCAGCCTTGTCGAGGTTGCCAATGCCCCCTGGTTCCGGTTCAACATCTTCATCCCGTGGGGAGTTCCCAAGTTCAGTTTCCTTGCCTTTGGAGCTATCATAGCGGGATTCTTCGCGGTAATGATAGAGTCCATCGGAGATTATCACTCCTGTTCCTACGCCTCCGGTCTTGAAGACCCCGATGCGGACACAATCAGCAGGGGTATCGGTGCCGAGGGTCTCAACTGCGCCCTTGCCGGTCTTTTCGGTGCCGTGGGAACCACTTCCTACACGGAGAATATCGGACTAATCGGCCTTACCGGAGTAGCTTCAAGATGGGTTGTCAGGACCGGTGCCGTGATCCTGATAATCATGAGTATGATCGGAAAACTGGGAGCCCTTATCGCGACAGTGCCAAGCCCCGTCATCGGGGGTGCATATATCGCACTTTTCGGGATCATCGGGGCGCTAGGGATCCAGGTCCTCATGAGGGCAGACATGGGAAGCCAGAGGAATGTCCTTATCGTCGGGTTTGCCTTCCTTATGGCCCTTGGTCTTCCCGGGTGGACCGAGGGGCAGCAGGAGGCCTTTTTCGCCTTCGGGATCCCCGGCCAGATGGTATGGGCTATCCTCAAGACCCCCATGGCTGTCGCAGGTATATCTGCGGCCTTCTGGGACAGCATTGTTCCAGGTACTCCCGAGGAACGCGGGATAGGGGTAAAAATGAAGTAATCCGAAAAATGGATAAGAAAAAACCGGGGCCTTCGGGCCCCTTTTTTATTGACAAAATAACCTCAGGGTGTAATTATATTACTGTAATTTGTAACATTTACAAAAAAGGATCGGTCGTTGCTGTAACCTGGCAACAAGACTGCCATGGGAAAGTGGTAAAATAATCGTCGGAAGAAGTATAAAATTTTGTGGAGGTGTTTATTGTATGGCAAAGCAGCTGGATATTTTCAAGTGCGATGTCTGTGGTAATGTTGTAGAACTTCTTCACGTAGGCGGAGGCGAACTGGTCTGTTGCGGACAGCCCATGGTCCGCATGGACGAGAAGACTGCTGACTCTTCAACGGAAAAACATGTTCCCGTCATCGAGAAGAAGGACGGGGGGATCCTCGTAAAGGTAGGAAGCGTTCCCCATCCGATGGAGGAAAAGCACTACATCGAGTGGATCCAGATCATTGTCGATGGAAAGAACTGCAAGAAATTCCTCAAGCCGGGAGACGCCCCGGAAGCCTTCTTCGCAGAAGACGGAGATAATGTTTCGGCAAGGGAATACTGCAATATACATGGACTCTGGAGGAGCTGAATAAAATGATATCGAAGAAAATGCAGACCGCCCTTAACAAGCAGATCAACGAGGAACTGTTTTCATCCTATCTCTATCTTGCCATGTCCGCAGATTTCGAGGCCAAAAACCTCATGGGGGCAGCCAAGTGGATGAAGATGCAGGCCGACGAGGAGCTTGAACATGCAATGAAATTTTTCCATTTCGTCCTTGAAAGGGGAGGCGAGGTGGATCTTCTCCCCATAGGCAAACCTCAGAAAAGCTGGAAAACTCCCCTTGCGGCCTTCCAGGATGCAGAAAAACACGAGCAGCATATAACCGGGTGCATCAATGATCTTTTCGAACTGGCCGGCAAAGAGAAGGATTATGCTACACAGAGTATGCTGAAGTGGTTCGTGGACGAGCAGGTAGAGGAAGAAGCATCCGTCGGGGAGATCGTTGCAAAACTGGAAATGGTATCCGATTCGAAGAACGGGCTTTTCATGATGGACAGGGAACTGGGCAAGAGGGAAGAGGACTGACGCCCGGCTTGACCGGGATCTATGACCCGATCCGGGGGAGCGGGGCGTTTGCCCCCGTTCCCCTTTTTTTGATCTGTCAGGTTTATGTTGCGTATGGAAGCTGTGGTGCTGTTGTTGTTATCATCATGTAGATAACGATATGACAATGGAGGGTGATCAAAATGGAAGCTTCTATTGACAAGAGAGCCCTGTATTCCCTTTCTTACGGGCTCTACCTGGTAAGTTCCCGAAAAGGCGACAAGCTTAACGGACAGGTAGCGAATGCTGTTATGCAAGTTACAGCTGATCCTGTATCCATCGTGGCCTGTCTGCACAAGGACAACCTGACCACCGAGTGCATAAAAGATTCCGGGATTTTCGGTATTTCCATTCTCGAAGAGGACACCCCGATGACCTTCATCGGAAACTTCGGGTTCAAGTGCGGACGGGATTTCGACAAATTCGGCAAATGCTCCTACGAGATAGGCGTCACAGGAGCTCCCCTGGTCAAGGAATTCACTCTTGCGGTTATAGAGGCGAGGCTGGTCAAGGAGATCGACATATTTACCCATGTCATGTTTTTCGGCGAAGTCGCCGCATCCCGCCATCTCAAGGAAGGCAAGCCTCTGACGTATTCCCACTACCATGAGGTCAAGAAGGGGAAATCCCCAAAGAACGCTCCAACTTTTACCCTGAACGAAGTCCGATGATCTCCGTAGGGAGGCGGATAAGATGAACACTCTTGAGATCAGGAAAGGGATTATCTGGGTCGGAGCTATCGACTGGGACCTTAGGGACTTTCACGGCTATTCGACAGAGCGTGGAAGCACATACAACGCTTTTCTGGTACGCGATGAAAAGACAGCGCTTTTGGACACTGTCAAGGGCAAACTTTCCGGGGAGCTGTTTGCAAGGATGGGGGAAGCATTGCCTTCGGGGAAACTTGACTACCTGATCCTCAACCATGCCGAGATGGACCACACCGGAAGCCTTGCCGAGGTGATCAGGGCTTTCAGACCTGAAAAGATAGTGTGCTCTGCCCCCTGCATGGATGCAGTGATCGAACATTTCGGAAAACATGACTGGCCTTTCCACGTGGTAAAGACCGGAGATACACTGTCTCTCGGGAGACGTACCGTCAGGTTTATCGAGACCAAAATGCTTCACTGGCCGGACAGCATGTTCTCATACCTCGAGGAGGACCGCATCCTTGTCTCCAGCGACGCCTTCGGGCAGCATTTCGCTACCGGGGAGCGCTTCGATGACGAGGTCGACTCTTCCAAACTGATGGAGCAGGCCGCCAAGTACTATGCCAACATAATCCTTCCCTATTCGGGACTTGCCGCAAAACTTCTTGAGAACATCAAGGCGTGGGACCTGAAGATCGACATGATAGCACCCGACCATGGCCTTATCTGGAGGAAGGGCGTCGGGGACATCCTGAAAGCCTATGCGGAGTGGTCCTCCCAGAAGGCTTCGGCAAAAGCCGTGGTGGTCTACAGCACAATGTGGAACAGTACCACCGCCATGGCGGCTGCGGTTGCCGACGGACTCATCGCCGAGGGGATAGAGGTCAAGGCCGCCGACCTCCGCGGCTGGCACCGAAGCGACGTCATGACCGAACTTCTGGACTCGGGGGCCCTGCTTGTTGGATCACCTACCCTGAACAACGGGTACCTTCCGATAGTCGCAGATTTTCTTTGCTATGCCCGTGGCCTCAAGCCTCTTGGAAAGATAGGCGGTGCATTCGGTTCTTTCGGCTGGGGTGGGGAAGCGGTCCGGTTACTTAACGAGGAACTTGGAAAAATGAAGGTTGAGGTAATCCATGAAGGGGTTCGCGCCAGGTATGTCCCATCCCTGGAAGACCTTGAAAACTGCCGCCAGTTGGGGATAATGACAGGAAGGTCATTGCGTGAAAGACTTGGAGGTTGAGATATCCCCCGAACGTGCGACCTTTCTGGCCGGGCAGTTCGAGAAAATTTACCGATGCTACAACAGGGTCGAATACGTGGACCCCGACCCTGTTTCTGTCGTAAGGGAGTATTCCTGTCTTTGTGATCGTGAAGTTGCAGGCCTGATATCATCATGCCTGGCCTATGGCAGGGCTTCACAGATCGTGAAAAGTGCACGACTTGTTCTCGGGATGATGGGCGAAAGCCCCCATGAGTTTCTCCTCGGGGCTACCGATGGACAGATAAGGACTCTTTGCGAAGGTTTCCGTCACAGGTTCACAGACGCCCAGGACCTTTTTGACCTTCTTGTCTCTGCAAGAAATGGACTTGGAAGCTTTGGTTCCATAGAGAAAATTTTTGCTTCAGGGATAAATGACAGTGCTGAAAAGATCCTTGGCGGGCTGGCGCGTCTTTCGAACATATTGAGAAAAGCTTCCGGGAACAGGAAGAACAGCCTTCTACCGGATCCATCTCTCGGAAGCGCCTGCAAGAGATACCATCTCTTCCTGAAATGGATGGTCCGCAGGGATCTTGTAGACCCTGGGGGCTGGAGCTGTATTGAAGCCTCTGAACTGATGATACCCATGGACACCCATATGCACAGGATCTGCGGGGAACTTGGACTCGTCAAAAGAAGAGCAGCAGACTTCGGATCGGTGCTTGAAGCCACCGCATCATTCAGAAAGATCTGTCCTGCGGATCCCGCAAGGTATGATTTTGCCCTGACCCGCTTCGGGATCCGACCGGATCTCAGTGTCATGGACCTGATCGGGCAATGTGAGGATATTAATGTATAATCCGTTGAGCAGTCCTACAGTGAACGGAGGAAAAGCAGGCATGGGTATTCTGCCTTACTGGGACCAGAACGTCGACCTTGAGATAACTCCATGGATGCCCTACGGGAAGGATTTCTTCCCGGTTTCGGTTAACCATCTTCACAGCGATCAGCTTGGCAGGCTGGCCTCACTTGCCCTGGGTATGGACAGCGAACTTCTTTTCGTCGAGAGTACGGAAACCGGCCAGGTTGGAGCGCTGTTCAGGGAAAACCTCATGATACCTGGCCGCCGCCACCAGCCTGAAGGGGGGTTTTCGGTGATCTTCGGGTATTCTGCCGTGATGGAGGCTCTTCTGGGTATGTTCACCCAGGCATTCCCGGGGATAAAGGCAGGTCTTGCAGTCTGCGGTGTCTGGGACAGATTCATGCTTGTCGATGAATGCAAAGTCATTGTCCTGGTGGGAGAAAGCCTTTTTCTGAACGAAGGCAAGTGCCTCAGCGCACTTCAGGAAGTCATGACCGCAGCGGCCACCGACAGGGGTACCAGTTCCTTTTTTGCCGAGAAGTTCGGTTACCGTCGGTTCTCTATCCCCTTCGAGACGGACGATGTTACGAACCTTGCTATTTCAAGGCTTCTTTTTGATTTTGAATTTGAAGCCACCCGATCCATTGTTGGTCCGCCACCTGAAGTTTCTCTCCCGTACCTCTTCAAGGAGCATAGGCACGAATGAACCCGGGAATGGCCGTCATGTTCGGGTTGAGTTTGGCCATGGATGCCCTGGCAGTATCCATTGCCATGGTGCTCTGCACCTCCCTGACGGTATCGGCCGCTCCCGTGATCAGGGTAGCCGGCACCTTCGGCCTTTTTCAGGCAATTATGCCCCTGGCCGGCTGGGGGCTGGCCGAGAGTTCTATGTCTGTCATAGGAGGGTTTGATCACTGGATAGCCTTCGGATTGCTGGTTCTTGTAGGTGGGAGAATGATCCATGAGGGGATCAGGAACGGCGAGGAATGTCTTTTTAATAACGATCCTTCCAGAGGATTGCCGCTGCTTTTGCTGGCCCTGGGCACCAGCATTGATGCCCTGGCTGCGGGGGTCGGTTTTATCCCCCTTGGCATGGACCCCTTTTTTACATCTTCGATGATAGGTCTTGTTACCTTTATTGTTGTTGCGTGCGGAATGACCCTTGCCGCAAGGATAGGGAGGAGGGTCGGAGAACGTGCGGCGGTTTTTGGAGGGCTTGTATTGATAGCTATCGGTCTGAAGATCCTTTTTACCCATCTCAACGGGTGAAACAGTTCAAGGAAATCACGGGCGGTCTTGCTTAAGATGCCTGCCTGGAATAATCTTGTAAGTGTTCTGCAAAATATGTTTTAGGAGGGGTTTTTTCATGGCCAAGAAAAAAGGAAGACTGGAGTTCATCCAGATGAAGCAGGCAGGCGAACCTGCCGCCTGGATAACAGCCTACGATTTCCCCACAGCCTCATTTGCGGAAGCAGCGGGGATGGACATGATCCTTGTGGGCGATTCCCTTGGTATGGTCGTCCTTGGGTATGATGGCACTGTTCCTGTGACGATGGACGATTGCATCCGTCACTCCCAGGCTGTCCGCCGGGGTGCTCCAAATACCTTCTGCATAGGAGATATGCCCTTTCTGAGCTACCAGGTAAGCGACGAGGATGCGGTCCGGAACGCCGGCCGTTTTCTCAAGGAAGCGGATATGGACGCAGTAAAGCTCGAAGGGGGAAGACGAGTTGCAGGCAGGATCAGGGCGATAACCGACGCAGGGATACAGGTCATGGGACATATTGGACTTACTCCCCAGAGTTCCGGTCAGCTTGGCGGTTTCAAGGCCCAGGGGCGCGACCCCGACAGTGCCCGGGAACTCATAAAGGATGCCCTGGCAGTTCAGGAGGCAGGGGCCTATGCGCTTCTTCTGGAAGCTGTCCCACCGGAACTCACGGAGTACATCTGGAAGAAACTCTCTATTCCGGTCTATTCGATAGGTGCCGGTGCTCCCTGCGATGGGCAGCTCATCATCTGCGGGGACATGCTGGGTCTCTTCCAGGCATTCACTCCGAAATTCGTCAAGAAGTACGCCAATGTCGCCGAGGTGGAGACCGCAGCCTTCAAGGAGTATGTCTCCGATGTGAAACAGGGCATTTTCCCAGCCGATGAACATGTTTACCATATCCTCAAGGGCAGGGAAGAGGACTTTGCAAAGATGCTCAGGGAGTTCGAATAAGAAGAGAGATATTGACAAGAAAAAAAGCAAATTTACGACCGGGGAAGGGGCATATGGTGCCCCTTCCTTTTTTTGGGAATGTTGACTCAAAGAACTCATGATAATATTTCATTAAGATAAGATGGTATCCTGCTCAGAAAAGACATCGTCAGACTTTCGCGTATTTGCTGACCTGGTCGGGAGGGGATGGAGATGGCCATTACTGAAGGAAAAGCTGTAACGGTAGCCCTTGTCAATAACAAGGGTGGCGTAGGCAAGACGACTACAACAGTAAGCCTCGCTGCAGAATTTGCGAGAGGGGGGAGGAAGGTTCTGCTGGTGGACCTTGACGGTCAGGGATCAGCTTCACGTTCCCTTGGTCTTGAAAGGAAAGACCTCCACCCGGGGGTTGCTGAAGCCATGCTGGAAGATCTTCCGGTAAGTGAAGCGATCAAAACATCCTATGTGCCAAAACTGGACATTCTTGCAGGTTCCATGAAGCTGGTGTCGACCGATGTATTTCTCGCAGATGTTGAGAACAGGGAATTCGTTCTGAGGACAACACTTGAACCCGCTTATTCGGGTTATGATTTTATTTTCATGGACTGTCCCACTTCGCTTGGCCTTCTCACGATCAACGCACTCACTTCCGCGGACTATTTCATCCTTCCTGTTACTCCCGACTATCTCGGTTTCGAGGGTCTCGTCAACCTTATGGAGGCCGTTGAAAAAACCAGAGAGGGGATAGGGGAGGCGGCGGAACTGTTGGGTATTCTGATCACGATGGCCGATTACCGGGTCAGGGTAACCAGGGAGACAGGGGATATGATAAGGGACAGATTCGGCCGATTTGTCTTCAACACTGAGATAAGGGTCAACGTAAGACTCAGGGAGGCACCATCATACGGCAAGTCCATCTTTGATTACGACGGGAGATCCCACGGGGCTGAAGCCTACACCCGGCTGGCCAGGGAGGTGGTTAACCGAATAAGGCAGGATCGGCTGAAGGCCTGAGATCATTTCCCGCCAGGTCACTTGCTAACGGGAGTAATGCCTTTTTCTTGCAAAGGCTTTTTCTGCTTCGACCAGGAGGAAAACACCTCCACCCAGGGCTAGCATTCTGGACCAGTCGGTCAGGGATATCCCCTCCGTTCCGAAGAGTTCCTGCATAACGGGAAGGTATGTAAAGGGAACCTGAAGGATCAGTACTGACGATACAGC
>CAZAMZ010000050.1:0-9381 GCA_964486375.1 uncultured Synergistaceae bacterium
CATGTGTTTAAGGGTATCGACAAAGGCTGACTTGATCCGTGTCAGATCCTGGAAGGTCAGGGGAACCTCTGAAAGCTGGGATTCTGCTACCTTTGTCTCGATTACTTCGCTGGTGATCTCTTCAAGCTCCCGGGGATCGGTGATGTCGCTTGCTGCGGCCCTTACGGCAGCCTCCAGGGAGTCGGCAAGCATTATGACAGCGGATTCGCGGCTTTTGGGACGTCCACCGGGGTAGCAGAACTGGTCGATCTGCAGATCGGGATCCAAATTCAGGGCTTTCCGGTAAAAATAATGCAGACAGGTATCCCCATGATGTTCCTTTATGAAGACCCTTATCTTTTTTGGTATCCCGTACTGTCTGGCGATCTCAAGGCCCTCCCTGACGTGGGATATTATTACAAGGGCCGAAAGGGTAGGTGCCAGTTCGTCGTGTGGGTTCTGCCCCGTCTGCTGGTTCTCTACAAAGAACTGGGGACGTCTCAGTTTGCCAACGTCATGGAAGGAAGCCCCTGCCTTGACAAGAAGGGGGTTCAGCTTAATTCTTTCAGCAGCGGCCTCTGCCAGAGTCCCCACCATAAGGGAGTGGTGGTGTGTACCCGGGGCCTCTATCTGCAGCCTTTTCAAAAGGGGGTGTGAGGGGTGGGTAAGGTCCACCAGCCGTATAGGTGTAAGGATATCGAAAAGTTTTTCCCACAGTGGAAGGGCTGCGAGGGTAACAACCACCCACACCGCAGCCGAAAGCAGCAGCGATGCAAGGACCTGGTGGCCAGAAGGCAGGTATAGTCCCCACCCGATAATGAAAGCCCCGGCCACCAGGCATGTTCCGAGAAGGAAAAGATGCCTGACAAGGTCATACCTGCTGGTTATCTTTCTCATTATGATATATCCGACGCTTGCAGTTATTCCGGAAGCGAAGACCGAAAGCATGAGGACCACCGAGGAACTGCCTGAGGTTATTACTGAACCTATGATACCTCCCCAAAGGACCAGGTGAAAAGCGAAAGACCCTGTAAGCCCCAGATAGGCCCAGCCTGCAAGCGATATTACGCCGAGACCGTTACCGGCATAATGGGATGAAAGGAGCATGGCGCACCATCCTGTCAAAAGGATCGCAACGATAAAACCCCATTCCTGGGTGTCGAAATTGAATTCCCTGCGCCGGGCGTACCACCACATCCATGAAGTCCAAAGGACGACACCGAGGATCACAAACAGAAGGGTCTTCCAGGGGAATGTCATCTCGGGATAGCCCTGGGCCCGGAGCGTGATGGCCATTTCAGGTGATATCGTCTCCCCCATCCTTACGATCGTGTCGCCGACTGAGAGTACTCTTTCTACGGGAACCACCTCGGAGGCGACCTGGGCTCTCAGATCCCTGGTAACATCGGGATCTATCGACATCGATCCCCCCATGATGTGATCCAGGATCTGGAATGCGAGGTTCTGTTCAGGGATCGTCATGCCGGAAGAATCCAGCTCATCCCAGATAGTTTCCGCATCCAGAAGGGCCGGATCCGCAGATCCCAGTATCCGGTAAGCTATCCTGGAGGATGCGGAAACGATCTTTTCCGATGATTCACGGGGCATTTCTTCACGAATGCCGGCAAGAGATCCAGGACGGATCAATTGGAACTCACCCTGTTCAAGGGAGGATAACTTGCGTCCGACCTCTTCAGGGAAACGCCTGTCACGGACGAGGACTCCTCCTATGTCGGACATCCGCTGTTCCCTTAATGCCCTGGTTGCACTTTCATCGACGATCCTCATCCTTGAGTGGGCATAAAAAGTCTGGGGTGCAGGACTGCCGACCCGGAAAGAACCCTTTCCATCACTCGCCCACCAGGAGACCACAAGGATAACTGAAGCAGCTGCCACAAGAATGAATGTGGCTGCCCACCTGTAACGGTATTCCCTTTCATTGGCGATCTTCCCCGCATTCCTGGATACCAGGGAGACCAGGGACCCATCACTGCCTTTTCTGCTCATATTCCTCGTATGCCTGCACTATTCTCTGGACGACTTCATGCCTCACCACATCGTTCTTGTCAAGAGCGATGAAATCTATTCCCGGTATTCCCTTGAGAATGTTCCTGACCACCTTGAGGCCCGACTCCTTCCCCGAAGGGAGGTCGATCTGGGTTATATCACCTATGACCACAGCCTTGGAGCCGAAACCCAGCCTTGTAAGGAACATCTTCATCTGCTCGGGAGTCGTGTTCTGGGCTTCATCGAGAATAATAAAGCTGTCGTTCAGGGTCCTCCCCCGCATATAGGCCAGGGGTGCGATCTCGATCACTTTCTTCTCTACGTATTTCATGAACCTTTCAGGGGAGAACATTTCGTAAAAAGCATCGTAAAGAGGCCTGAGGTAAGGTTCGACCTTCTCCCTGAGATCACCCGGAAGGTAACCAAGGCTTTCTCCCGCCTCCACGGCGGGGCGGACAAGGACGACCCTGCTTGCCTTTCCCTCTTTTAGCGCGGCCACCGCGAGGCCTACCGCAAGGTAGGTCTTGCCTGTACCTGCAGGGCCCACGGCGAAAAGGACGTCATTGTTCCTGATAGCATCGACATAGCGCTTCTGGCCGTTGGTCCTGGGGCGGACAGGTTTGCCCCTGTAGGTTATGCAGATAACGTCTTCATACATAGGCAGCAGGTCGACGACCCCCTGCTCTGCAAATATATTCATCGCGTAAGTTACTTCTGCCGGCCTCAGAACGTGGCCTCTTTTTGCAATGCCTACGAGTTGGCTCAGAAGCCCTGATACCATTTCAACCACATCAGGATCAGGGCCCTGTACTGTAACGGCAAGTTCCCTTACGGCAAGCCTTACGGGGTAACGCTCCTCTATAAGCCTGAGATTCTCGTCCCTTGTCCCCAGCAGCCTTGAAAGGGTCTCTTCGTTAACAGCATCGACAGCGCCGGCCCCCGGCCGGTGCTGTTCTCTCCCGGCAGGTGTAACGCTGTTTTGGGGATTCATTGAACCCTGACTACCTTTTCTATCTCCGGGATCTCCTTCCTCAGCACGGCTTCAACCTGTGAACGAAGTGTTTCCTGGGCAAAAGGGCAGCCACCGCAAGCCCCCTTAAGTCGAACGGCAAGGACGGAGGAATCCTTATCGTAGGCGACCATCTCTATGTCACCGCCATGTCCCTGGAGAGCTGGCCTTACATCCTTTTCAATTACCAGCCTTGCCTTCTCTTCAACGTCCAAATATTCTCCCCCCAATCATTATCCGGGCCTTTCAGCCGTACCATGGAATATTAGCACATTCACAAATGCTAGAGCGGATAGGCGGCATCTTCTACCAGGGGTTCCAGGCCCACATCGCGCAGGTTCTCCCTTGCGAACTTCCTCACCAGGAAATCCTTTGCCACCGCCGGGAACAACGCATAGCTCAAGGCATCCTCGGGCTGCATTATCCAGGCTCCCATTGCGTCGTATACTCCAGGGAGTTCCGGTTCCAGTACTTCGCCGGGGCGGCAGGTAATAGGTTTTTCTTCACCAATGACCTTTTTCTGTACCTCCTTGTCAAGTGGTCCGGGGGGAGTCCCGTAGTAGCCCAGGAAATAGTTCCTGACTTCCCTGGAGGCCATCTTCCATCTTTCGCCCATAAGAACGTTAAGGGTTGCCTGGGTACCTACAAGCTGGCTCGTTGGCGTAACGAGGGGAGGATAACCCATCTCCTTGCGCACCTTGGGCACCTCTTTAAGCACATCCTGAAGTTTGTCAAGAGCATTCTGTTCATTGAGCTGGCTGACAAGGTTGGAGTACATGCCCCCCGGTATCTGGTATATAAGGACATTGATGTCTACACCTTCAAGCCCCATTATCAGTTTGCTGTACTTCTCCCTGAGGTGTTTGAAGTATTCGGAAACAGGAACAAGCCTGTCCAGTTTTATTCCCGTCTCAAACTCGCCGCCCGAAAGCGCAGCTACCATAGTCTCCGTGGCGGGTTGACTTGTCCCCATTGCAAAGGGAGATATGGCACAATCGACCACATCTGCTCCGGCCTGAACGGCAGCATGGTAGGCCATGGCGGCCATCCCGCTGGTGTAATGGGAATGGACCTGGACCGGCAGGGAAGTCTTTTTCTTGATCGCCTTTACCAGTTCGTAAGCGTCGACAGGACCCAGCAGGCCCGCCATATCCTTGATGCAGATGGAATCTGCACCCATCTTCTTCATCTTTAGGGACATGTCGGAAAACGCTTCAAGAGTGTGCATCGGGGATATGGTGAAGGATATGCACATCTGAAGATGTGACCCTTCCTTTTTGACCTGATCTGCTGCCACTTCCATGTTCCTGAGGTCGTTGAGCGCGTCAAAGACCCTGATGATATCAAGCCCGTTGCCTACTGCCCTTTTTACGAACTCCCTGACGACATCATCGGCATAGTGCCTGTATCCGACTATGTTCTGCCCCCTTAGAAGCATCTGAAGCCTTGTTTTCTTGAAGCATTTCCTGAGGGTCCTGAGCCTGTCCCAGGGGTCCTCGTCCAGAAAACGCATGCATGTGTCGAACGTGGCGCCTCCCCAGACCTCCAGGGAATGGTAACCTGCATTGTCCATCTGCTCTGCAACGGGGATCATATCCTCCGTTCTGAGCCTTGTGGCCATGATAGACTGATGGGCATCCCTCAGGGCCGTCTCTGTTATCCCTATCTTCCTGTGAGGGGTCTCCCTGGCTCTTTCAACCTTTTTCTCCTCAACGGTACTTTCGGGCTTTGCTGCCTTTTGTTCCTTCTCTCGCTTCCCGCTCATTTTGTCACCTCCGAAGGGATCTCATTTCCTGTCTTGTCCCGGGCCTTCTCTTTCTTCGCATTGTCCCAGAGAACCTCCAGCTCTTCAAGGGAATAATCGGACCATGGTCTTCCGCCTTTTTCAACGGATTTTTCCACGAACCTGAATCGGTCCTCGAATTTCCTGTTGGCCCTCTGGAGGCTGAATTCGGCCTCGATCTCCAGATGCCTGGAAAGATTGACCAGAACGAAGAAAACATCCCCGATCTCCTCTTCGATATGCTCTCTGTCTGATGAAGCCAGCGCTTCTTCCAGTTCGCCTATCTCTTCCTGTATCTTGTCCAGAAGGGGCTTCAGATCTCCCTGCTTCCAGTCGAATCCCACTTTGGCGGCCCTGTCCTGTATCTGGCGTGATTTTACAAGGGCTGGAAGACTGGGGGGAATGCCTGCGAAAAGTGACGAATCCTCTCTTTTTCTGCGTCTTTCCCCCTGCTTTATCATGTCCCAGTTTTTACGGACACCCGAACTGGTTTCTATTGTTTCGCTTCCAAAAACGTGCGGGTGTCGTCTCAGGAGCTTTTCGTTCAACGCCTTGATTGAGTCGGCCAGCTCGAAAAGCCCCTCCTCCATACAGATACGGGCGACAAAAACAACCTGAAGGAGGAGGTCTCCGCATTCCTCTGCTATCGAGGGAGGATCGTTATTCTCTATGGCATCGACCAGTTCATAAGCTTCTTCAAGGATAAAGGGCCTGAGGGAGAAAAGATCCTGTTCCCTGTCCCAGGGACACCCTCCCGGCTCCCTCAGTCTTTTCATAATGGAAAGCAGCCTTTCGATCTCTTCCTTTACCTTTTCGATGTTATCCATTGAAATCCTCCCGAACCACCTATTTTGCGGACTCAACAAGCACCCCGGCGAGATCGCCCATTCCCCTGTAACCGCCAGGACCGGTCAGAAGTCCCCGGGAAGATACGATCCATCCCCTCAGTTTCCGGGCAATAGCCTGAAGCCCTTCCGGAACGCCGCCGACCTGGGTATCTTTAAGGGAGCAACGGACGTATTGTAACCCATGAACACTCCCCAAAGACCTTACCCTTGAGGAATCGATCATGAACGACACTGACTGGGGTATCGGGCCGAAACGTTCCCTGATCTCTTTTTCAAGTTCTGCAGCTTCCTCGATGCTTTCTATCCTTAAAAGCCTCCTGAAGAGGGCTATCCTGACGCTCGATTGCGGAACGTAGGAACTGGGCAGGACCACGGGAAGACGGATCTCCATCCTGACCACGGCTGAAGCGGATTTGCCGGACTCTGCAGAGATCTCTTCTTCGAGCATTTTAAAGTAGGTGTGATAGCCAACCCGTTCTACGTGCCCGTGCTGCCTGGTCCCGATGATCTGCCCCCCTCCGCGTATCTCCATATCCCTCTTCGCGAGGTCGAATCCCCCGCCCAGATCGGTCATCCCTGCAATGGCCTCGAGTCTCTCAAGAGCTTCCTGGGAAAAAGCCCTGTCACGGGGATAGAAGAAGAAAGCAAAAGCCTGCCTTTCCCTCCTGCCGACCCTGCCCCTGAGCTGGTACATCTGGGCCAACCCGAGATCCTGGGCATTGTCAACGATCAGGGTATTGGCACCGGGCAGGTCAAGTCCGCTTTCTATGATGGTGGTACATACAAGAATTTCAGTTTCCCTTCGGGAAAACTTCAACATGGCCTCTTCCAGTTTCTTTTCCTCCATCCGGCCATGAACAACATCGACGCTGAGTTCGGGAAATACCGCCCTTATCCTTGCAGCGACGGCTTCAATGGTCTCTATCCGGTTATGGACAAAAAAGACCTGCCCGCCTCTTGCTATTTCCCTCATCACCGATTCCCTGAAAATATCGTCACGCCAGGGTCCCACAAATGTCAGTACCGGCTGCCTCCGGTGAGGGGGGGTATTGATCATTGAAATATTGCTTATACCTCCAAGTGCCATGTGAAGCGTTCTGGGTATGGGGGTTGCAGATATGCTGAGCACATCAATGGTCGGGTCCAGTTTTTTCAGTCTTTCCTTGTGAAGCACTCCGAAACGGTGCTCCTCGTCAATTATGATCAGCCCGAGTTTCCGGAAACTTATATCGCCCTGAAGGAGTCGATGGGTCCCGAAAACGACATCCACCAGTCCCTTCGATATCTCTTCCCTGATCTTCTCCTGCCTCTTCCTGGGGACAAACCGGGACAGGACCTCTGTACGGATGGGAAGGCCTGCGATCCTGCCTGAGAAGGATTCAAAGTGCTGCACTGCAAGCAGTGTGGTCGGGACAAGGAATGCTGTCTGTCGCCCGCCTTCGGCCGCTTTTACGGCAGCCCGGAAGGCAACTTCGGTTTTCCCGAAACCAACGTCCCCGACCAGGAGGCGATCCATCGGGAGGCTGTCTTCCATATCTTTCTTGATTGAAACCACTGATGAAACCTGATCGGACGTCTCCTGGAAGGGGAAACCCCTTTCGAAACGCTCAACAAGTTCGCCATCCGGCTGGAATGGTTCTTTCCTGCTGGTCTCTCTCGCGGCATAAAGGGCCATCAGCTGCCTGGCCGTCTCCCTGGCCTTCTCCCTGGCCCTGGCCGACGCTTTTTTCCATGCGTTGCCCCTGAGGCTGTCGAGCTCGGGCTCATCCCCGGAAAGGGCAGGAAAGGGGGATATCTTGTAAAGCTGCACAAGGGGGAGAAGGAGCCGCCTGTTCTCCGCAAAGAGCAGGACAAGACAATCGCGGTCCATTCCGCCAGACGTAACCCTTTCTATCCCCAGGTTCCTTGCGACACCGTAATCCTCGTGGATGACGAAATCCAGCTCTCCTATCCGGTCCTCCCATTCCCTTGGAGGAACACGGGTTATCCTTCCGCCTCCGTATACGGGGGTGATCCCGACCAGGTCGCTGTCTGAGAGTAAAACCACCTTTCCCCCCCTGTCCACAAACCCCCTGGAGATCGAACCTTCTTCTGTCCCCACTGCCATCTTCTCAGCCCATTCACGGAGCAGCGGACTGGAGGAGTAAACATGCACACTGAGGCCCTCAGCCAGCCAACCCCGCATAAGGGATTCGGCTGCTTCCAGTTTGCCCCTGAAAGAGGGCAGTTCCATGACCGGAACCCGGACATCGGCCCCGGCGAGAATCCTGGTGACAGAATAGCTCCTTAAACTTCTGAGTTGAGACTTGACCTGTTCCCAGGAGGCCAAAGCCGGTTGACCTCTCTCCAAGGCCATCCTGTCCCATATCCAGCTGTAGGCTTCGGCCGATCGATCCAGCCCCGCGGGCTCGAAGAAGATCACTTTTGTTCCACGGGGGATCATTTCGATGAATCCTTCCCGAATACCGCCCGAAAGTGAAAGCAGCCTGGAAGCCCCCAGAGGCGATATGCTCCTCTGGCTTTCCGGGTCAAAAAGGTGGATGCTCTCTACATTGTCGTCAAAAAACTCCACTCTCAGAGGGTAACGGTAAGACGGGTCAAAAATATCCACTATGCTCCCCCGGCTGACAAATTGGCCCTCCTGCCAGACCAGGTCTGAACGTCTGTAGCCCGAACGGGAAGCCCATTCAAGGAATTCGTCCCTTCCATGCCGAACGCCAGGGGAAATGTCGACACTATCGGAAGGAAGGAGGACAGGGGCCAGGATACCCGGTGCAGTAGACACCATGCAGCCGCCCTTTTCCTTCCAGGCTTTAGCCGTATATCCTCTTTCTATCCTGAGTGCATCGTTTGAAAAATGGTCCTGGGTAAGAGGTATTTCAGAGAGAACGAGGAGGTTCCTTTCAGGAAACAGGGTCTGCCAGTCCGAGACGAATTCGGTCATCCTCTGCAGATCCGGTACTATCGCCAGAACCGGGCCTTCCTCTTCCCTTAGAAACCAGCACCATGAGGCTGGTCCGGAGGGAAGGTGAAGGACAGGGGACAACAGGGCCGGGTCTACGTCTTTCAATCTGATCGCCGATACCGTCATGTCGTTCCCCGGAGCTTTTTTCCCCTTGCTGCAGGAGGATAATTCACCCGCATTTTCACCAGAGTTCACTATCAGCCTTCCTCTCCCGCGGGGAATTGGCTTCCCTCATGGCTTCTTCGATCCCACGGGCTATCCACAGCAGCACCACATCCCCCCCTCTCCCGCAAACCGATGGGAGGGCGATCATTTCAGAAGGCGAAAAAGGTTCTGTAACATAATCCGAGAGGTTCCGGCGCTGTTCCTCACCATCGATCCCGATCCTGAGCCTGGGAAATTCCAGTGAGCCAAGGTGGCCTATTATGGAGATCATGCCCTTGTGCCCTCCCGCCGAACCTCTGGCCCTGAGCCTGATCCTTCCGAAAGGAAGGGCAATGTCATCGTAGATGACGATCATGTCATCAAGATCCAGGTCAAGGGAGTTAAAAACCCTTTTGACGGCAACACCGCTAAGGTTCATGTAAGTCATCGGTTTTAACAGGAAGACCTTCTCTCCCGATACAGTGACCGGTCCCCAGAGAACAGACTCCAGGGACCGGGATCTCTCACGGGCACCCAGTCTTTCACGGATCAAATCAAGCACATGCCATCCGGCATTGTGCCTTGTCCAGGCATATCTGACCCCTGGATTGCCGAGACCGACAACCAGTTTCAAAAAGAATTACTC
>CAZAMZ010000051.1:0-9380 GCA_964486375.1 uncultured Synergistaceae bacterium
AGGCTGTCACTGGTCGATGGAAGTGGCCGGGAAGTATTCCGAACGAATCATCCCGCTTCAAGGGCCTACTTCAATATCGAGACAGGGCTTCCGGCCGACGCGATGCAGATATTCTTCCTGGAGAATCCCTTCAGGGCCGATACTTCGGAAGCAAAGATACTTAGAACTGCCCTGGATGTTATGGGTTTCGGGACGGTCATGTCCGTTGTTGACGCTATGTATGCGATCAATAGCGGCGACACCAGAGAACTCTTCGCCCTTCTTTTCTCCGAGGTAAAGGGTACGATCCTCTCCAAAACAGGGGATATTTCCGCTGCTCAAAAACAGATGGTAGATATTTATTCTTCTATTGCCCTTGCGGAGAAGATCGACTTGGAGATACGGAAAGACCGGACGGGGCCTATAGCGGCGATGGAAGAGGAGATATTCGAGTCCCTCCTTGGCGCTTTTGGGTTTGAAAAGGGGCAGCTTGTTGTCCTGAGGGGTAGCGGGGACCAGAAACTGTCCGTATTTACAGAGAGCGGTCCCAGGCAGATCCCTTCAAAAGAGAGAGAATATTTTACAGATGAAGAAACAGGGATCACTTCCCTGAGGTCGGGGGAGTCCGCTATCTACATAATCCCCAAAAATATGATAGTCGAGCCTGGGGATGAAAGTGTATTGTCAAGATTCTGAGCAGGTCCGGATCCTCGTTCTGTCAAAAGAGATCATATGAACATCCAGCGGGGTCCCGCCTGATCTGTTTGCTAAAAAAGCAGGCAACATCGCCCTGAAAGGTTTTCAGGTAAGTTCGTTGTCATGATCTGCTTTTTTGCACCAGGCTCATGGTTTTTCGAGGTGTCCCAATTGAGTCTGGAACAGGGCTGTCGGAAGCCTGGATTGGAACGGCAAGGGACTTCCACCTTCAAGAAAGATCCCGACAGAGAGCGTATGGTCTGAGACAGAAAAACATGTTTGGCTGACACAACGAGTATCCTATTGATCCAATACAGGGAGGGAGCGTACATGGAAGCAATCAAGCTGGAGGAACTCAAGATCAGTGCGTCAAAACTTGCGGAAAAATATGAACAGGAATACGGGGGTTGTACCCAGTGCGTTCTTGCTGCTATCAAGGAGACCATTGGTGGAATAAGTGATGAAGTTTTTAAAGCGGGAACCGGTTTGGCCGGCGGGATCGGTTTATCGGGCAACTCCTGCGGAGCACTGACTGGCGGTGTGATGGCTTTGAGTTGTTATCTGGGTCGTGATTACGACCAGTTCCCTGATCCGGATTGCGAACGGATCAATTCCTACCGCCTCGCGGCCAGGCTGCAGCAGAAATTTGAAGAAGAATACGGCACATCATTGTGCCAGGGTATCCAGACGAAAATTATGGGCAGGTCATTTAACTTATGGGATCCCAAGGATAAGGAGGCTTTTCTGGAGGCCGGCGGCCATGATGACAAGTGCCCATTGGTTTGTGCAAAGGCTGCTGCATTTGTAATAGATATTCTGAATGAGGAAAACCTGATATAGGATCAATGAGGGGGCAGTAAAACCCAAGCGGCAGAAACCCCGGGAAGGGCCGAGCCGACAATTTTGATATTCTAAAACCGGAATTGCAATATCCTGGCCAGGGTCCCGGCCAGCGTTCCGGCAATAATTGGCAAGGGCAGGCTTACCATCACCTGCACCAGGGTGAACCGTGTTCCCATTATGGCCGCCTCAAAGGGAACCCTGCCTATCGACCAAAGCCCCCAGGCACAGACCATGGATACTGCCGGGGCTATCCCCATCCCGAGCTTCATCAATCCCGCAATGAAAGGGAACACCGCGTAGGGCGCTCCCGGCATGAGTCCGCCGATCAGGGTGCCAAGCAGCACCCCCCGCCATCCCGATGCCCCGCCGAGATATCGTGCAATGACCTCCTTCGATACCAGGGCCGGCAGCATGGCTGCCACCATCATGGAGAAGATGATGAGAAAGCTGTACCTTACGAAAAGTGCCAGTCCGCCCTTCGCCGATTCCGTCGCTGCGGAAGGGTCCTTGAGCCATATCAGGATAAAAAGGATCAGCGCTATCAAGCCAAAGCCGACAGTGGTCGTATCGAATACCTTGCCTATGCTCATTGCCCGCTCCTCCCTGTCTGAGGGTTCCTCCTGCAATATGCTTTCATAAAAACCGCAGTACTCCCAGCACTTCCCAGTTCCGGATCTACGCCTCCCGCACCAGGCGTGGCTTTCTCTGAAGCATAGCCGCAAACGCCTGACGGAGTCAAAACATCTCTACCCTGTTCATTTGAGACAAGCCCGGCTATGGGCATCCACTATTTCTTCACGCAATGGCCGGAGATCGATGAAGTCGATGATAAAAGCCGCCAGTGCTGTGGCCCCTGTATGGATGGCTTCATGGGCCTTTTGCCCTGTCGTTGCCTGTGCAAGATCCCTGGAATGCCAGGGTAATTCTTTCCCGGTAGCATCAAGCAGGGCATGGAGGGTCGGGCAGACATGGCTGACGTTCCCAATATCCCCTGAACCGTGCAATCTTGGTGATCCGTCGATAGCGACACGAAGACTTTGCAAAATGCCCTTCATGTGTCTTTCCGCCGGCCCATTCCTGATATATTCCGACAGGTCTGTTCCCATGGGGGTCCAGAAGACATCCAGTCCGTTTCGTTTCCCGATTTCAGACGCTTCATGGTGAGCTTTTTCCAGAAATTGCTGAAGAAATGACCGGCAGGCTGAAGTAAAGGCGAAACATTCTTTCGCGGAACCGGGGGTGAGGGATGGTGCAATGCATCCATGATCGCCGAGGGAACTGACAACGGCATGTGGCCATACCCCATCATGGCAGGAAAAGAGGACTCTGCGAAATTCTTCCAGCGCCACAGCGGGTTTATTATCATAGTATCGGGTCTTGAATTGGGAGTCCTGAAAGCATATTTCCCTGACACTTCTCGCTGTCGACCGAAAAGAGGCCGTACTGAAACCGGGTGCTGGGTGGATCATCAAGGCCATGTCGGTATCGCTGAATACGCCTTGATCTGCCATAAAAGCCTTGGCGTCGCCTTCCTCTTCACAGGGTGTGCCCAGAACCCGTATTTCCGCATCCCCTATTTTTCCCCAGATCGCCAGAGCTGCCCCCGCCAGAGAACTCATGGCACCACCAAGATTATGGCCACAACCATGACCTACGACCGGAAGCGCGTCGTACTCTGCGAGCAATGTCACAACAGGCCATCCGTCACCACGTCTCCAGCGGGCGAGGAAGGCAGTCTCGAACCCGCAAAACCCCATTTCCGTCTCGAAGCCGTATTCCCTGAGGAAGTCTGTGTGGATAGAACTGGCGAGGTATTCCTTGCCCGATGTCTCAGGGTTTCCGGCAAGAATGTCACTGAGTTCACATGCACTTGCGCCAAGATCAAGGATAATAGCCTTCAGATCTTTGGGAATCCCTGCGAAAGTGGACGGGTTCATATGGAACTCATCCCTTCCTGCGACAAGGGGATCACCCGCACTAAACAAACAAGCCCAAGAGTTCTCAATTGAAGGACCCTTGGGCCTTGTCGTTTCTCCCGCCTAAAGTTTTTCCGGGTCACAAAGGTTTTCAGCGTTTTTTGCCGCCCGGCCGCATTTTTTGCAAATAAAACGCGCGCCCTGGACAAGGTCCTTGAAGTGCGCCAGGTCGGCTTCCAGGATGCCAAGATTATGCAGATAGCAGAGGTGGTTTTCGTGCCCGACATGAGGATAAGTTAACTTAGGCATTTAAATTCCCTCCCTCTAAATAATTTCTTGTTCCTGTTCCAGGCAAATTACGCCATTGATTATATCACCTGGGTCCATGAGGAAAAGGATAACAAATTAACTGACAGCTCCGTTCCCCATTTTCAATTCCTGAGCGGCAGCAGGATCGTTGATGTATGCTATTAAAAAGGGGGGTGCATCGATGAAGATCCAAACGGAGTACCTCTGGTTCAATACTCAAAACAGGCGGGAGATCGTGCCGATAACCCGGGAGGTCGAGCAGGTTTTACGGGAGTCCGGCATCAGCGAAGGCTTCGTTCTGGTAAGCGCGATGCATATTACAAGCGGTATCATAGTCAACGATGACGAACATGGGCTGCACCAGGATATATGGGAATGGCTTGAAGAACTGGCACCTGCCAAACCCGGTTACAGGCACCACCGTACCGGCGAAGACAATGCTGACGCGCATCTGAAAAGGATCCTCGTGCATCACCAGGCAATGATCCCCGTCACGAAGGGCAAACTGGACCTGGGGCCATGGGAGCGGATCTTCTACATGGAGGCTGACGGCCAGAGAAGGAAACGTGTTGTCGTGAAGGTCATGGGGGAATAGCTACAGCCAACCCTCATCGGTGATATATGCAAAAGCCCTGCGGAGCAGATCCCGATAATCATGATGACGAGTATGGATCTATATGTTCGGGACACCCGGAAGGGGGTGTACAAATTGGATTGCGAAAAGGGAAGCCGGAAATATTTCGAGAGTGTTGCAAGTAAGTGGGATGAGATGCGCCGGAGTTTCTATTCCGAAGAGGTGCGGGAAGGAGCTTACAAGGAAGCGGGGATCCTCCCTGGCAGGGTCGCCGCCGATATAGGCTGCGGGACCGGATTCATAACGGAAGGCCTGCTGAAGAAGGGGCTGAAGGTTATCGCCGTTGACCAGTCACCGGCCATGCTGGCTCAACTTGTGTCGGTCATGAGCAGCCCTTCTCTGGATGCCAGGCAGGGCGAAGCCGAATCACTGCCCATAGATGACGGCTCCGTTGATTACGCTTTTGCCAACATGTTCCTGCACCACGTGGAATCGCCTCCTGTCGCGATAGGGGAAATGGCCAGGATCATCAGGCCCGGGGGAGTGCTAGTGATAACCGATATGGACGAACACGATTTCGATTTTCTATTGACTGAGCAGCATGACCGCTGGGCCGGTTTTGCCAGGAGCGACGTAAGGGAATGGTTCCTCGATGCGGGGCTCCAGGAGGTAGAGGTAGGCCCTGTCGGCTCCACCTGATGTGCCGTATCTGATGGAGGCGGCACCGTTGGTTCCGTCAGCGTATTTGTTGCCAGCGGGAAAAAGATGTAGCCTGTTATTGAGTCAATCCCGAGAACCAAGCCTTGAGAGGTCAACCATGTCGATATCGTTTCAACACGTTTCATTTGCCTACCCCGGGAACTCGTCCCCGATATTCGAGGATGTGACGGTACATTTTGCAGAAGGATGGACGGGAATCGCAGGTGCGAACGGGGCCGGCAAGACAACTTTTCTTCAGCTCGCCATGGGACAGATCGAGGCACAGACAGGGACGATAAAGAGGAAGGGCAACATGGTTTTTTGCCCTCAGCGAACCGATGATATGCCTGAGAACCTGCCCCGTTTCGTATCTGCAACTGATACAGAGGCATGGGTGCTGCGGGGAAAACTGCAGGTTGAGGAGAACTGGGCGACCCGCTGGCCGACGCTCAGTCACGGCGAGCGTAAACGCGCCCAGATCGGTGTCGCCCTGTGGCAGAGGCCCGATGTGATTCTTCTGGACGAACCCACCAATCACATTGATCTGATCGCCAGGGGGCTTCTTGTAGAAACACTTTCCTCTTTCAACGGTCTTGGCATGTTGGTGAGCCATGACCGGGATTTGCTGGATCTTCTATGCCAAAGGTGTATTTTTCTGGATCCCCCGGAGGTAGTGGTGAGGCCCGGCAATTATTCAAAAGCAGCCTCTGATGCCCAACGGGAAGAATCCAGCCTGATCGCAAGGCGTGAAATTCTGCAGCAGAACCTGGAGCGGTTGAAGATCGAATCGAAACGGCGCTATGAAAAAGCCTCACGTGCGGATAGAAGGAGTTCCAAGAGGGATCTGGCGCGAGGGGATAGTGATGGTCGTGCCAGGATAGACCTGGCAAGAGTTTCAGGGCAGGACGGTCAGGCCGGGCGGCTAGCCAGACAGCCGGGGAGCCGTATTGCCAGACTGCAAAACATGATTGCAGGGATAAAGATCAAGAAACGCTATGACACCTATTTCTGGCTGGAAGGTTCTGTCTCTCCACGGAAATGCCTCTTTTCCATTGCAGGCGAGATCCTCGACCTTGACGGCGCAAGGAGACTGAAAGTTCCAGAGTTTTCGATCATGCGGGAGGACCGCATTGCCATTACCGGCGAAAACGGGTTGGGAAAGAGTACTTTCGTCCGTTTCGTTCTTGATCGCATGGACCTTCCCGCTGAACGCCTTGTTTTTCTCCCCCAGGAGATCGACCTTGCCCAGACTCGGAGTATCATGGAAGCCGTTCACAGTCTTTCCCGGGAGCAGCTCGGAACGGTTATGACCGTAGTGAGTGCCCTGGGATCAAGGCCGGAAAGGCTGTTGGAAAACCTTGATGCCAGCCCCGGGGAACTCCGCAAAGTGTTATTGGCCCTTGGGGTAATTCGCCAACCCTATCTTATCGTCATGGATGAGCCGACCAATCATCTCGATATTCCGGCCATCGAGTGTCTTGAGGATGCATTGAGGGGTTGCCCCAGTGCCCTTTTGCTCATCAGCCATGACCTGCGCTTTCTCTCCCGGGTTGCCCGAAAACGATGGCATCTGCAGCAGCATGGAAGGGAGATAACCTTTATCCTGAAGGAACTTGAGAATATGGACGACTGAACCTGGCGAGGCACCCCTAAGTGGAATAAGATTATCCCTCTCCAGAGGGCACCTGACAGACAGACAAAATGAAATAGTCAAAAGTGTAGGCCTGACCCCTCAGAAGTGACCCCTCAGAAGATGGCAGATGACCCCTCAGAAGATGGGTAAATAAACGTACATCTTTTTTTTAGTCTGATAGAAGTTTATAATAATAAAACGGCAAGTTGCATTACATCCTTAAAAAGGGGGCATTCTAGTTGCTTCGATAACAAAAGTTTTTCCAGGGGATCAAGGTTGTTCGTGGTTTTGAAACAAGGAACAGATCCGGACAACGGGAGGGTGAAAACCATGGGCAAAAAGAAGTTTTTTCTGGCAGGTTTGTTCATTTTCCCTCTCTTCCTTTTTTCTCTCTTCCTTACATATGAAGTGAATGCGCAGCTTCCTTCTACCCCAACTGCAGAAAATGTCTATCTTTACGAGCATACCAATTACGAGGGCGCAAGGCTGGTGCTGAACACGAGCAACTACAGCGAGGTGAACGACCTCAGGCAGTGGAGCCCGTATTCGGGCAAAACCTGGAACGATATGATAAGTTCCCTGAAGGTAGGGTCCAATGCCAAGATCTATCTCTACAAAGATATCAACTTCAAGGGATACCTGGGGAACATCGAGGGATCCAATTCTACGGCCAATCTTCACCAGTCCGGCAAGGGGGACGTAATATCGTCGATCAAAATAGAGGTAAAACCTCCGGCAGATCCAGGAGAAGACGAGGTCTACTTATATGAGCATGCGGACTTTAAGGGGGAATTGATAGTTTTCAGAATTCCAGAAGAGATCTGGAATCTAGGGGAATACAAGTTTCCCTGGAACACCGGCAAGGGCTGGACCGACTCGGTCAGTTCAATAAAGGTAGGCAGAAATACAAAAGTCTATGTATATAAGGATATCAACAAGCAAGCCTACCTGACCGCGTATTGGGGCAACGGCAAGGATGTGAAAAAAGTTACCAGTCTAGGTTCCTACAACGACGTAATATCGTCCTTGGCGATCGTCGGCTCGTCAGAAGCAAATTGGTAAATTTTGACTCCCTCCAGGGCGATCCTTTGAACAGCTGAAATGGGAAAGGAGGCCAGGTTTTTTTGCCAGGCCTCCTTTTTTGGACTTTTTCACTAGTAAGAAAAGGGGGTGCAGTGGAATGAATGGGATTGACAGGATCCGCGCCGAGTTCCCGGTGCTTGATCATACGGTTTACCTGGACACGGCATCCACCGGGCCGTTCAACAGGAGGACTCACGCGGCGGCCGTCAGGGGTTTCGACCAGCGTCTTGAAAGGGGTCTAAGCATTCCTGCATATAAGGAGTGGGTCAGCGCCATTGACGAGGCCCGGGGAGAGATAGGCGGGGTATTCAACGCCAGGCCGGAAGAGGTGGCCTACACGAAAAATGCCTCGGAGGGGATGAACATAGCCGCCCACTGCCTTCCGCTCAAGGCCGGCGACAACGTTGTTATCCCGGATCTGTCGTTCATCTCTAACTCCTACGCCTTCATGAACCTCAAGGGCCGGGGCGTCGAGGTGAGGTGGGCCAGAAACGAGGGAGGGGCTGTGCCCTTTGATGAGATCGTCAGGCAGGTGGATGCCAGGACACGGGCTATTTCTGTCTGCCATGTCGAGTTCGCGAGCGGTTTTACCCACGACCTGAACAGGATCGGGGCGTTCTGCCGGGACAGGGGCATCTTCTTCCACGTGGACTGCACCCAGTCAATAATGGCCCTCCGGATCGACGTGAGAGCTGCGGGTATCGATATGATGTCCTCGGCAGTCTACAAGTGGCCCTGCTGTCCACTTGGCGTGGGTTTCTTCTTCTGTTCGGAAAGGATACTGGAGACCCTCGGGCCGGAAAGCGTCGGCTGGTTCGGGATGGCGGACCGGTGGGATATGCCTCAGCCGCCATCGGGAATACCGGTCTCCAGGACGGCGGGACGTTTTGAGTCGGGGAGCCCGAACTTCGCCGGTATCTTTGCGATGACCGAGGCAGCACGCATCTACAGGGAACTGGGTCCTGAGTTCATTGAAGAAAGGATCCTCAAACTGAACGCCTACCTTGCGGATCGGCTCCTCTGCAAGGGTGTGGAAGTGGTCGGCCCCTTCGAGGAGGGGAGCCGGTCGGGGATTCTATATGCGCGTTTGCCCGGCGACATCGAAACGGCCCGCAAACTGGACGAGAACAGGGTACAGATAGGGATAGGGTATGAGAAAGCCCGTATTTCAACGCATTACTTCAATACGGAAGAGGATATTGACAGGCTGGTCGAGACCCTGTGAGAATTTGCCCGGCTGACTCGGGAGCCTGACGGGTTCAGGGCTGTTCCCTTGATGTTTGGGTGAGGCTGAATCTGAACTTCACCGGGGGGATCGGGGCGACAGCTTCGGGGCAGGGTCTTTCCCGATGGCTGTGAACCTGGTAAAACCGGGCAAATAAAGAGAAGGCCGGACGGGCAATCACCGTCCGGCCTCTGGTTTATGGTCATCTGATCGGGCTTACTGTACGGGGATCCTGACTGGGATCCTGCCGCCTTCTACACCGTCGGGCCCAGTGACGCTGACGTAATAGAAGAGGTCCCCGCTGCCGGGGGCGACGCGAAGGCTGGCCTTGTATGTCTCTCCGCTGCCTTTTTTGGTGTAGGTCCCGTCGGCGCGGCGCTCGTACCAGGTGATCTCGCCCTCCCCTTCGCTCAGGTGGGCTTT
>CAZAMZ010000052.1:0-7449 GCA_964486375.1 uncultured Synergistaceae bacterium
GCCGTAGGCGGCCAGTCTCCTGTACTGGGGTCTCCTGAGGTCAAGGTCCCTGATTATGGCAGCGGGTCTGAAATCGAAATGCTCACTGACTATCTCCGTCAGAAGGTAATCCGGGATCGTTCCGCTTCCGTTCGTCTCGACCATCAGCGAAACAGGCTTTGCAACACCTATTGCATAAGCCACCTGAATCTTGCACTCCCCGGCCAGTCCGGCCGCGACCACGTTCTTTGCCGCGTAGCGGCTCATATAGGCGGCAGAACGGTCCACCTTGGTGGGATCCTTTCCGGAAAAGGCCCCGCCGCCATGGGGTACGACTCCGCCGTAGGTGTCGATGATGATCTTCCTGCCCGTAAGCCCGGTATCGGCCATGGGCCCCCCCATAACGAAACGGCCCGTGGGGTTTACAAGTACCCGGGGAGGGGTCTCGGTCAGGTGTGCCGGAAGGATGGGTTTTATTACCTCCCTCAGGACATCTTCCCTTATCTGTTCGGCCTCGACCGCCGGATGGTGCTGGGCCGAGACAACCACCGTGTCTACCCTGACGGCCTTTCCGTCAATATATTCGATGGTCACCTGGGTTTTGCCGTCGGGCCTCAGGTAGCCCAGCGTCCTGTCCTTGCGGACTTCGCTGAGCTTCCTCGCAAGACGGTGTGCCAGCGCTATGGGCAGGGGGAGGAACTCTTCCGTCTCGTCGCAGGCAAAACCCACCATCATCCCCTGGTCTCCTGCCCCCACCTTGTTTATCTCTTCATCGGACATGTCGCCCTCCCTCAATTCCAGGGAGCGGTCGACGCCCTGGCAGATGTCGGGCGACTGTTCATCGATGGCGGTAACAACGGCACAGGTGTCCCCGTCAAAACCGTACTTTGCCCTGGTGTAACCGATCTCCTTGACTATACTCCTCGCAAGTCGCGGAATATCCACGTAGCATTGCGTGGTTATCTCGCCGGCCACAACGACAAGGCCGGTGGTAACGAGGGTCTCACAAGCCACCCGACCCATCGGGTCTTTTTCAAGTATTGCATCCAGAACCCCGTCGGAGATCTGGTCGGCCAGTTTGTCAGGGTGACCCTCCGTGACCGATTCGGATGAAACAAGATACCTCTTTTTCAACTCTTTTCCACCTCCCGATCTGTCTTCCCGGTCCCTTATATCCATGGGGATCCGGTCTTGCATGTTACAGCTTCATGAATACTCTATCGGTTTCCTGAGAAGCATCAATGCCCCTTCTTCATGCCGGAAGCCAAGCCTGGACAGGAACGGGGCCAGTTCACTGGTGTAGGTGATTATCAGGGGGATCCCCCTTACCTTGGGGTGATCCATGGCATAATCCAGAAGGGACGACCCAAGCCCCTTCCCCTGGTGGTCGGGATGGACCATGATATCCCACAGGGAAGCCCTGAAGACAAAATCCGTAAGGATCCTGCAGAAAGCCACAAGCCTGCCTGAATATCTTACGGAGAAGCACATCGATGTTCCCTGAAGCATCATGTCTATCTGTTCGATCGACCTGCTCCTGCCCCACCTTGTGAACCTGTAGAGTTCCTGGAGGTCATGGGCATTGACGGCCATCTTGCTGTCGTAGTAAAGGTAGCCCTTTTCATAGCCGGTCATGCCTCTTCAATGCCCCCCTTGTTCCCGGTATCGGGTGAAGGCGAAAATGCCATCCCGGCTATTATTCTTCGAAGTTCCCGGCCCCTTGCATCGGTACTGACAGGGAGCTGCAGCACCTGGCCGGTACCGCAGCATGGGCAGGTCCAGGTGGTCCTGGCAACGCCGTCGACATCCGGTGTCCCCGGCAGGATCCTTAATTCGCCGCAGATCTGGCAGGCGACTACGAGCATGTCCATCAACCCTTCCTGTACACGGGAGCCCTGGGTATCATTCAGCAACGATCCCGATCTTTACACGGACAGGCCCCTCAGTATATATGTCTTCCTCAGCCTTGACAATGATAGTCGAATAATTTTCCTTCCCTGTCAGAAGGTCTACAGCATCGAAGAATTCCGAGGCGCTCAGGTTTCCCACATGGCCTCGCAGCGGATCCGGAAGGACTCCGTCCCTCTGGGCTTTCGAGTTGACATCCCTCAGTATCGCAAACAGGCTCATTTCTGCTTCCTCTGCCCTCAAGCCTGGAGAGATCCCCGATTCCTCTGCAAGGATCTGGTCCCTGTCGTATATCTTCCTGCTTTCATACATTGAGACCTTCCCCGAGATCACTTCTCCCTGGACGGTGTTCTCGGAGACGATAAGTCTCAATATCATCCTTCTGCCGGCGGTGGAGCTGGTATCCCTTATCTTTTCCTCTGAATCCGGGTCGATCGATACCCTTACCAGGTCCGGGTCGACACCCGATCTCATGGCCACCGTTGTCCTTGCTGAACGGAGCAGGGCTTCCAGGATAGATTCAGGGGACTCATCCTCCCCTGAAGGCCCGGTGTTCACCACTGTCTGTGCTATCATTTCCCCTGCAAATACCACTATCCGGCCGCCCCGCACATACTCGAGCCCTTCCCTGAGCCTTTCCGACTCCAGTCGCAATGCATCGACCTCTGTCGCCAGGTTCTGCCTCTCATCCTCGAGGATAACCAGGTTCTCAAGGGCTGAAGCCTGCTGTTCCTTTGTCCTTTTGAGCTCTTCCTCTATCTCCCTGAGCCTCTCCTCGCTTGCCTCCAGCCTTCCTTCGACTGCTGCCAGCTGAAGTTGCTTGCTGACCAGGTCCTTTTGATTCTCGAGCAGCCTGGTCTCAAGGTCGACCAGTTCCCCCCTGCTTCCCTGGAGCTGGGAGGTAAGGTCGGTGATCTGCCTCTGCACGAATTTCATGCTGAAGATGGCCGTTCTTACGGTCTGTGAAGTGGCCGAAAGGACGGCCAGGGTCAGGATCGTTATCAGGATCCCCGAGACGACGGTAATGATCGATGAGGTTGATTTTGGCCTCAGACCGAAGATGCTTACCCTCTTTTTCCCGACCCGCATGCCTACGAGATCGCCTATATAGGCGACAACGGCACTTACTATCACAAGGATAACAATTAAGGTCCAGTTCATTTCAGTGAGTAGATCCGTCAATTTTCCACCACCTCACTTCAATTACAAACTTACCACAACAGGGGTTTCTTTTCACGAAAAAGCCGGAGAGACATTTCACTCTCCGGCCCGAAACTGTCAATTTTGCTGCAAATATCCTTTCTACCCCTATTTCCCGCATTCCTTGAACACTTCACGGGAGATGTCAAGGGCCAGGTTGAGATCTTCAAGGGGAACATTCAGCGCAGGACGGAACCTTATCGAAACGTCACCGCAGGGGAGTACGAGCATCTTCCTGGCCCAGAAGGCCTTCACGGCCTTGTTGCGGATTTCGCCGTTCTCGAAGTCGTAGGCGCACATGAGTCCCTTGCCCCTTACGTTGCTGATAAGCCCCGGGAATTCGGCCTGCAGTTTTTTCAGACCGTCGAGAAGGGCCGGACCTGCGTTATTGGCCACATAATCGAGGACGTTGTCCTCCTCGTAGATCTCCAGGTAACGGGTGGACCTCACCATATCGACCAGGGTTCCGCCCCAGGTCGAGTTGATACGGCTCGAGATCTTGAAGCAGTTGTCCTCCACCTCGTCAAGACGGGGACCTGCCACCAGACCGCATATCTGCGATTTTTTGCCGAAAGCGAAAATATCGGGCCTGACCGGTGCATGATGCTCGAAAGCCCACATCTTCCCGGTTATGCCCATCCCGCACTGGACTTCATCAAATATGAGAAGGATCTCCTCTTCGTCGCATATCTTGCGGAGCTGCTGGAAGAACTCGGTACGGAAGTGGTTGTCCCCGCCCTCGCCCTGAATGGTTTCTATGATCATCGCGCAGATATCGTCAGGGTTGTCCCAGATAGCCTGCTTGATCTGCTTGATCGCGTAACGTTCAAGCCAGGAGACCACGCCGAGGTTCTCCTCGAGGGGCCAGTAGATCTTCGGGTTCAGCACTCTGGGCCAGTCATACTGTGCAAAGTACTGGTACTTGTTGGGATCCTGGGTGTTGGTCACCGTGAGAGTGTAACCGCTGCGCCCGTGAAAAGCCTCATGGAAGTGGATAACCTTGGTACCCCTGCGCCCCTTGATGGCGTCGCCTTTACTGATCTTCCCTTTTTCCAGGAGTTTCTGAACCTTCCAGTCCATTGCCACCTTGAAGGTGTTCTCCACTGCAAGGGTTCCGTAGTCGATAAAGAATACGTGATTGAAACCCTCCGGAACGGCGATATCGCCAAAGGTCCTGACGAACTGCGCCATCTGTTCCGTGTAGATATCCGAACTTGCCACCTTGTTGATTGCTGCCCTGAATATGGTCTCCTTGAATTCCGGGTTGTCCAGCTTCGGGTGGTTCATCCCGAAGGGTGCCGAAGCAAAGAAAGTGTAGAAATCAAGCCAGTCGTCCCCGTTGATCTTGTTGATCATGTGGGAACCCTTCGATTTCTCCATATCGATAACGATGTCGAATCCGTCACGGAGAAGCCATTTTTTGATCTCATCGAACGCGTCCTGTGGTGCCACTCTTCTGTCGACCTTTGCCATTCGAGCTACCTCCCTGTTTTATAGATCTCTGGGATGCCCGCCGGTATCCCAATGTTTCCCGGGTTGTTCAATATAGTTGTGCTTTTCACAAGCGACAGGGACCCAACCTGGCTTCTGTGAAATGAATGCGATCAGGATCCCTAAAGATCAGCGAAAGGGCTTTGTGCCAGAAGAGCCGTGATCTCTTCAGAACTCCAGAGACGCCCCTGATCCATGCCGGGGCAGCAAGCCGAATACTCTTTCCAGTTCTCCCTCGAACCGAGGATGCTTGGCCAGAAAGGGAAAAGCCTGCATTGAAGGGGCCTGGAGGAGTAGACAAGACATCCGGCGCTTTGCCTGTCATGCATGACGCAATCGCCATTGACCCGCTCCCTGAGTCTGAGCCTGTTTTTCCCTCTCCTTATATACAGCTCTCTGAAATGGTCTGCTTTCAGATCCAGGCTTTCCGCCATGGCCTCGATCTCGTGATCGTTCACCCATACCGAACCTGGTTCCCCGCGGCAGCAGCGACCGCATCCGAGGCATGAAAAAAATAAACCCTTTTCCCACCACGGTTTATATAATAAACCACAAGTGGCACTATTTTCAACTTGATTTGAACACGCGGACCTTTCAGTCAAATCAAAGGACCCTCTTGTCCCTTCTTCGGGAAGTGCCCAGAAGTGAACCGCTTGTCCTCAGCTTGTCAATATTGTCCAGCGCTTTCCCGGTTCCGATGGCAACGCATTCCAGTGGCGCATCAGCCACATAGGCCGGGATAAGCGTTCTCTTCGTGATAAGTTCAGGGAGTCCCTTCAGAAGCGCTCCTCCCCCGGTAAGGGTTATTCCCCTGTCGATAATATCGGCGGACAGTTCCGGCGGGGTTTTTTCAAGGACCTGCCGGATCCCTTCAATTATCATATTCACCGTCTCTTCGATGGCCTTGGCGATGATCCTGTCAGTTATCTCGACCTGCCTCGGAAGGCCGTGGACAAGGTCACGCCCCTTGATCACCATGGTCTCCTCAGCCCGTGGCGAGGGGAAACTGTTGCCGATATTGATCTTGATGGCCTCGGCAGTCTGTTCGCCTATGGCCAGGTTGTATTCCTTGCGGATGAACCGGGTTATGTTCTCATCGAAACGGTCACCGCCGATCCGGAGAGATTCGGTGACAACTATTCCTCCGTAGGACAGGACCGCAATGTCCGTCGTGCCTCCCCCAATATCGACTATCATGTTCCCCCTGGGTTCCGAGATGTCCAGGTTGGCACCGATCGCCGCAGCCATCGGTTCCTCTATGAGGAAGGCCTCTTTGGCGCCGATCTCGACTGCAGCCTCGAGGACTGCCCTTCTCTCAACATCGGTAGCCCCCGAGGGGACGCAGATCATCACCCTGCGCCTCATCATTCTTCCGAAACCGGTGATCACCTTCTTCAGGAAGTACCTGAGCATGGCCTCTGTCATTGTATAGTCGGCTATAACCCCGTCCTTCAGGGGTCTGATGGCGACGACGTTGCTGGGAGTGCGACCCAGCATGTTCTTTGCCTCGTTGCCGACGGCGAGTATTCTATCCGTGTTCTGATCCACGGCTACAACGGAAGGTTCCCTGAGGACGACGCCGTTGTTTTTCATGAAAATAAGGACATTCGCTGTCCCCAGGTCTATCCCGATGTCCATACCCCACATACAGAACTACCTCCTTCTTGCTTGAGCCCGACTTCAGGCACTGCGGCGGGACAGGATCCCCGATAAAAAATGCATCACCGATAGACTATATCCTATAAAGGGGGTCCCCCTCAAGAATCCTTCCAAAGGGATCTTCCGTAACCTGCCTTAACAAGGAAGAGCCCTGAAGCAGGGGCGGTAGGCCCGGCCTGGCACCTCTCCCCTCCCGCCAGAAGGGCCTCGAACCATGAGATACCTTTTTTCCCGGAGGCCACCAGGTCCATTGAGCCCACAATTATCCTTATCATATTGGTAAGAAAACTGTCCCCCCTGATCCGGATCCTCAGCAAGGGGCCCTTTCCCGATACTCCCGAACCCAGGATGGTCCTTTCGGCGTTTTCCGGGAGATCCGCCTTTCGGCAGAAAGCGCTGAAGTCGTGCCGGCCTCTCAGAAGAGAACCCATTCTCCGGAGGAGACCCTTGTCCCAGGGAACAGGGTTCTTCCAGACATACGGAGCGATATGAGGGGGACAGCCATGATCCTTCCAGACAAAGTAAACGTATTCCCTCCAGAGGGCACTTTTCCTGGCGCTGAAATCATCAGGGACGGCAGATACCGCCATTACCGCTATTGAAGCAGGAAGGTTGGCATCCAGGGCGTTCCTCAGTTTTCGCGGATCCCATGCCAGGGAGGTTTCAAAGGATACGACCTGGCCGAGCGCATGGACCCCCCTGTCGGTCCTCCCTGCAGCGACAACTTTCGTCTCATGCTTGTTCAGGAGCAGAAGCGCCCTTTCAAGGTGTTCCTGGATGGTTTCAGCCGTTATGCCCGGCTGTTTCTGCCATCCCGAAAAGCAGGAACCGTCGTAGGCTATTTTTGCTGCATATCTCACAGGCTTATAAGTCTCCCGTCAAGGACGACCGCGGCTACGGAGAATAGCAGGGTAATAACAAGCCCTGCTGAATCTCCACGGGACCATTCCAGGGGGTTCATACGGGTCCTGCCTTCACCGCCGGTGTAGTTCCTCGCCTCCATGGCGGTTGCCAGATCGTCGGCCCTCTGGAACACGATCACGAACAGCGGCACAAGGACGGGGATAAAGGCCCTCAACCTCCGGAGCGGCCCGCCTCTCTCCAGATCGGCGCCCCTTGCGATCTGGGCTTTCATTATCCTGTCTGTCTCGTTGAGCAGGGTAGGAATGAATCTCAGGGCGATGGTCATCATCATTGCCATCTCGTGGGCCG
>CAZAMZ010000052.1:7459-9373 GCA_964486375.1 uncultured Synergistaceae bacterium
TTTGAAAGGTGAGAAAAGGCTTTCCAGCCCGTCCGCAAGTTCCGTCGGGCTCGTAGTGAGAGTAAGCGATCCGGCGAACATGACAAGCAGCATAAGCCTCAGGCCCATCCTCACCGCCATGATTATCCCTTCATGGGTTATCCTGATGATCCCCCATGTCACTACGGGGGATCCCTGGGTGAAGAAAAGGTGGATGACGGACGTGAAAGCGACCAGGATCCAGACAGGTTTTATGGTGGAGAAGACCAGCCTCGCGGGGATCCTGGAGGCCGAAACGATGACGGCGAAAAAGGCACACCACAGGATGAATCCCAAAGGCTCCCGGACCATGAAAACACCTATCAGGCAGAAAAGGGTCGAGACGATCTTGCACCTGGGATCCAGGGCATGTATCGGCGATTCCACAGGAACATATTGCCCCAGCGTCATGTTGTTAAGGAATTTCATCTCTTTAAGCTCCTGCTTACGGCGTCGGCGATGACCAGGGGGTCCCAGGCCAGGGGCACCTCGAGGCCTATGTCGCGCAAATTCCCGGCAAACCTTACCAGGTCGGGGACAACCAGGCCGCTTATGTCGCGCTCGAGCAGTTCCTCCAGGATCAGCGATGGCGGACCCCAGAGGATGCTTCTCCCTGAATCCAGCACAAGGACGATGTCCGCGTAATTCAGGGCAAGGTCAATATCATGGGTAATATGAACTATGCCCTTGCCCAGGGATCTCAGTTCCGTAAGAAGGGCAAGAAGACTCTCCCTGCCTCGTGAGTCAAGCCCGGCTGTGGGTTCGTCAAGCACAAGGTAATCGGGCTCCGATGCCAGTACCGAGGCTATGGCCACCCGCCTTTTCTGTCCCCCCGAAAGCCTGAAGGGGCTGGCATCGAAGAGATCCCTCCCTATCCCTGCTATCGACAGCGATCGTTCCACATTTTCCTGAATGTCCCGGGGGGGAAATCCCCAGTTGCGCGGACCGAAGGAGACCTCCTTGAAAACCGTCTCCTCGAAGAGCTGCTGTTCAGGGTATTGGAAGACAAGCCCCACTTTCTGCCTTACCTTCCTGAGGGACCTGTCACCCGGGGATACGTTAAGTCCGTCCACGGCAACAGTGCCCTCCGTGGCCATCAGAAGACCGTTAAGGTGCTGCGCAAGGGTGGATTTTCCGCTGCCGGTATGGCCGACGACGGCGATCCATTCCCCTTTGCCGGCTTGAAAACTTACCCCGTCGAGGGCTTTTGTCTCGATGGGGGTACCGGGATGGTAGACATGAACGAGGTTTTTTACTTGTATCGACATAGGGCTTCCACCATGTGACCGATCCTCGGTGCGACTCCCTGGTCTATGAGGCCCCTTTCGACCAGAAGCTCCCACTCCTTGACGATCCCCGGTACATCAAGACCCCACTTCTTGAGGCGGTCGCCGAGGAGGAAGAGTCCCATGGGCGTGCCCGTCCAGACGATCCCGCCTTCCGAGAGCACGAGACATCTGTCACACAGCAGGATCTCTTCCAGCCTGTGAGTGATGGATACCAGGGTCATCCCTTCCGAATGGAGTGCGGACAGGACATCCATCAGGTCCTTCCTTCCCCTGGGATCCAGCATTGTCGTTGCCTCGTCAAGAACCAGGCATGGTGGTTTCTGGGCGATAGCACCTGCAACGGCAAGCCTCTGTTTTTGTCCCCCCGAAAGGGCATAGACAGGCTTCCTGGCCATTTTTTCAAGCCCGGATATCGTCAGGGCCCATCTTACACGGTCGCGGATATCCGACGATGGAAGCCCAAGGTTCTCCGGGCCGAATGCCACGTCCTCTTCAACGACTGCAGCAATGATCTGGTTCTCGGGGTTCTGAAAGACCATCGATACGGTCTTCCTGGCCTCCCTTTTTCCTTCTTCGCTTTTCGTGTTCAGACCTTTGACAAAACAAT
>CAZAMZ010000053.1:0-9236 GCA_964486375.1 uncultured Synergistaceae bacterium
AAAGGCGCTGAAGTAACCGGCCCTTGTACAGATGCGCCTCGACCAGCTCGGGGATATCCTCCGCAGTGACCCTGCAGTAGAGGGCCCCTTCCGGGTAGACCACGACTATGGGTCCCATTTCACACATGCCGTGGCATCCGGTCTCGACAAGCATGACTTCCTTGTCAAGGCCGCGGCGTTCAAGTTCCTTTTTCATTGCTTCAAATAAGGAACCGGCACCGCTTGCCGAACAGCCTGTCCCCTTACACACCAACACGTGGGCTCGATACAAAGCCATTTCCGGGGCCCCCTAATCTGTTTGTCCGACGACCTTGTCTTCGACGATCCTGCCGTCGACCAGGTGTTCGGCAATTATCCTGGCAACGTCACCGGGTCCTACATCGCCATAGGTGATGCGAGGCTCGCCTGGACGGATAACGTCGACCAGTGGTTCCTTCTGGCACATTCCGATGCAGCCGGTAGTCTCAACGGCAACCTCCTTTAGGCCCCTTTTATCCAGTTCCTCAAGTATCACCGTCATTACCTCCCTGGCTCCGGCGGCTATGCCGCAGGTCCCCATCCCCACTATGATCCTTGTTTTCCCCCCGGAACGGGCCGCAGTGAGGTCCTTTGAATGTTCCTTGATCCTGCGCAGATCTTCCAGACTCCTGATCTTTTCCAAAACTCTCATTCCCCCCCTGAACGGAGATCGTCAATATTTTGTTTTAAGTAACCATTCAGCCATAACGCGACTTCCGGTAATGCCAGAAAACTTCTGTCCTCAAGAACGTCCAGCAACTGTTCCGTTCCTGTTTCGAAAATATTTGCATTGAACCTGTAAATGAAGGCAAAGGATCTATCGGGCCATCCGACCATAAGGGTCATTACTGTTGCGGGTATATCACCCAGGGGAGGACAGTCGATACAATCCCTTTCAAAACTTGCACTTATTGTTGTGCCTTTGCCTTTCTCGGAACTGATTTCTACCCGCCCGCCGCAAATTTCTGAGGCCTGTTTCAGAAACGGGATCCCGAGACCTACCCTGCGTTCCGTCCGGGTAGTGTAAAAAGGGTTACCCACCATTGCCAGCTGATCACTGTCCATTCCGCTGCCGTTGTCCGAAACCCGTATCTTCAACAGGTTGTCCGCCGGACTCTCAATGATCTCTATCTCTACAAGAGATGCTTCTGCCTTAAGCGAGTTTTCGGATATGTCGAGAATGTATTGCGACAGGTCCTGGAGCATCTCTGATCTTATTCGAAATTATCCAGAATAGGCTTGATGCCGTCAGGCGTCAGCCTTCCGTAGGTCACATCGTTTACCATGACGACGGGTGCAAGGCCGCATGCCCCCAGGCATGCTACAGGTTCCAGGGTGAACCGCAGGTCTTCCGTTGTGTCGTTCTCGCCGATCTTGAGGATGTCCATGACCTTTTCAAGGATCCTTAGGCTGCCCCTGACATGGCATGCCGTACCCCTGCATATCCTGATGATATGTCTGCCTCGCGGCTTGAGGTGGAACTGTGCATAAAATGTCGCTACCCCGTAAATTTCCGCAGTAGGGATCCTTATCTCCCTGGAGAGGAACTCTATCGCATCCTCCTTCAGGTACCCGAACTCGTGCTGGATGGCCTGGAGGATCGGGATAAGGCTGCCCTGTTTCCCCTTCCAGGGTTTGACTATATCCCTTACCTTCTCTTCAACTTCCGCTGTCTGGGTCGTCACAAATACCACCACCTGGTTAATTTTTCAGGTTCTTTTTTCACAAAACAGGTGAATAATATCACTCTGGTCCCTTAAAGCAAACTGTCCAGCAATATGAAAAACGGTTCATCCCATAAGTAGATCCCCCTCCGGATTGATATAGAATGACGTTACGGGTCTCCCCAGGGCCATAATACCTTCCTTCCGCATTCTCCTTTAAGGGCCAGTTGGATCTCCCGGAAGGAAGGTCTTTCGAGCAATACGGGAGTGGTCCTGTCATATCGTATGTCCTGAAGGCGATGGGCATCGGAGGTCCTTACCACCGGGCGTCCCCCGGCTTGTGGTATCCATTCGGACGCCTCTTCAGGGGAGAGATATCCTGACAGTTCGACTGCATCGACCACGAGGTTCCCAGGGATCATTCCCAGGACGGCAATGTAGGAATAGACGGGTCGGTCAATGTGTGAAAGGATGCTCAGGCCGCGGGAACTTCTGGTCTTTTCGATAATTTCATCTGCTGTAGCGTTGATTCCCTGGGCCAGGAGTATATCGTGTTCGCCGACGATATTGTTCCTGTGGTCGATCTCTATCTGATCCCCGAATTTTTCGGGTCTGTTAAGGATCCTTGGAAGGCCTTCGTAGACCCATGCCTCAAAAAGGGCCGCCCTTCCGGGATCCGGGAAAAGGCAGAGAACATGTATATCCTCGGAGGACTGGACCTCCAGTCCGCAGATAACCTCAACCCCGGATCCTTCAGCAGCCTTTTTCACGGCGCCTGAATTTCTTGAGGAGTTGTGGTCCGTTACGGCGATAATATCAACACGTTCCTCTTTGCATCTTCCTATTATGTCAGGTGCCCCCATATCCAGTTCGGCACACGGCGACAGTACAGTATGGATATGGAGGTCAATGTGGAACAGTTCCATTATCCCTGTCGGTCCCTGACTCCCATGCCGTGAAGCACTCCGCAGAGGTTGAAGGAGTCCATATCGGCCGTTGCCAGTGCTATCCCTTCCCTGATGCACTGTTCCTTGAGTTCAGGGGACGGTGACCGTCCTGATGCAAGAAGGATAAGGGGTATCTCCTTGAGGAGGGCGACGGCGGCCACGTTGACGTGGTTCTGGATAGTTACCCAGAGGGTTCCTTCCGGTGCGGAGCCCATTACGAAACTCAGCAGGTCGCCGGTAAAACCGCCTGTTACCTCCATGTCCCTTTCCGGCACCACGTGAACCGTAACTTTTTTCAGGTTTGCGAGGATCTCCTTCGTCTTCATTCGTTCTCCTCCGGGGTCATTGTATGTACAAGCCTTTTTGACAGGATGTTAAGCTCCTTTGAAAGGTTCCCCATTTTTTTCCTCAGCCTGAAGATGCAATCGTCAAGGGAGGCCTCTCCCCTGACTATGTCCTCGGCCATAACACGGCAGGTTGGACGCCCGCAGGTCCCGCAGTCAAGGTGGGGAAGTTCCGCATATACCGACTGGAGTTCCGAAAGCTTCTCCATGGCCTTGGCCATATCGCTGCCCAGAGGCATCTGTTCAATAGGACGGATAGGAGCCTGCATTCTCCATATCCCGGCGCTGTACATCTCTTCGATAACGACAGCCTCTTCCTGGCTCATCTCGGTGGAGAAACCCCGGTTCTCTATCTTAAGCTGGCTGAGAAACGAAGACTCGGCATTGGCTATGCCGCCTATGCATCCCATATCGCACATCCGGGCCTCAATGTAGTCGACCCCCTTCAGTCGGCGGAGTTCAATATCCTGAAGGATCCCGATGACGTTCCTCATTCCTGAGACGGCAAGGGTTCGCAAAGGCCTTGTTTCAAACATCCTGAGATGCCTTGTCTCGCCCCCTGATGCAGCCCAGCTCACCCATCGGGAATCTGGAGCCTGCGCACCTTCCGCTTTTGCCGGAGAATAGTTCCTTGAAAGGATCTCCCTGGCCACCCTTGCTGTGGAGATCACATGATCTACTGAACTGGTTTCACGTCCCAGCGGGTTTTTCACCATGGCTATCCTGGCAGGGCACGGTACTGCCAGGGTGGATGGGATGTCGTACCTGTTGTGGTGAGCTCTCCATATGTCGATACATGTTTCAAGGGGTGACTCAACAGGGGAGAGGTTGGGTATGAGTTCCGGGAACCTTATCTGGATCAGCCTGACCACTGACGGGCAGTAGGTCGATATCATCGGGAACTCCCGCGAATCATCATTCTCGATCACCCGGGCCTGGGCCATGGCTGCAAGATCGAAGGCGAGGGCTGTCTCCCTGAAAAGGGGGTCAAAACCCATATCTCTCAGGATATCCTGAAGAATCGAAGGATCGGGCGACCACGAGAACTGGGTGCAAAGGGCGGGGTCCGTTACCAGAAGCGTGGGCCGCTTGCCAACCACTGAATCCCACTCGGTCTCTTTCAGCGAGATGGCCCGGTGGCGGCATATCCTCAGGCATTCCCCGCATGAAATGCATCTTTCCTGGATTATCTTCAGCTTCCCGCGGATAACTCTCATCGCTTCCGTGGGGCAGGCCTTAATGCAGTTTACACATCCCTGGCAGGATTCCCCGGAGATATTGATCCCGTGGGGCACTATTCAACACCTCCCTCGTCCTTCAAAAAGATCACTACCCGCAGGGTTGTCCCTTCCCCGGGTTTTGTCTCGATGTCCAGTTCATCGGAGTACTTCTTGATATTGGGGAGACCCATTCCTGCCCCGAAACCCATTTCACGGACGAAATCCGGGGCGGTGGAGTATCCCTCCTGCATTGCCAGTGCCACATTTTCTATTCCCGGGCCTTCGTCTTTGGCAACTATGGTGATCCTGTCACCTTCAAGTTTCATGGCGATTTTCCCTCCGCCTCCATGGATGACGGCATTCATCTCGGCTTCATAGGCCACTATGGAGGTTTTCCTGCAGATATCTGCAGGTATCCCGAGGGACTTCAGGGTTTCCTTGAAGTCCGATGCAGTCTCTCCCGCTGAAAGGAAATCAAGTGGTTTGACTTCTCTTTCGATCACAAAGGGGTCCCGGCGATCCAAGGGGGTCACCTTTTCGCGCAAAAGATCGGTTTGACTCCCGCCTGGTAAAGCAACCCGCAGGTCTCAAACATCGTTTTGTAGGTAATTATAAAAGGTATGCCAAGTTTTCCTGCAAGTTCGATGGTCTCCCTGGGAGGCTTCTTGCCCCTCACGAAGACGACGGCCGGTATGTCGATCATGCTTGCCGTCCTCATGATCTGAATATTTGTAAGTCCTGTGATCATAAGTACTCCTGGCCTTGCCAGGGCAAGCACATCGCTCATCAGGTCAGACGCAAAGGCCGACTGAAGGTCGATTTCAAGATCCATCTCGTGGTTAAGGGGTTCCGCCTCAAGTATTGAAACTATTTCGCTAAGGAGCATGTGCCGACCTCCAGAAGTCAAGAAAGTGATTATGATAACTATATCATGTTTCCATATAAACTGCCTCCCTGTACGGAAAGACCCTGACGCTTGATTTGAAGGACGTACCTGGCAAGGGACATGTTTCCTGTGTGAGCGGGTGTTGCCTTCCTCTCTTTTCGATGTAGTGCTAAAGTAAACCTTGACAGGCAGGGATATCATTGTAAAATACCATAGGGGGGTATAAAAGGATAAAAAGGGTTTGCTTCCCTACGGTAAAAATTTCAGGAGGTGGGTAATATGGAAGATATAAAGGTCTATTCAACGCCGACTTGTCCCTGGTGCGTGAAACTCAAGGATTACCTCAAGTCCAAAAATGTGGAATTCGAGAATATCGATGTGAGCGCTGACAGGGAAGCTGCAATGGAGATGGTTAAAAAGACCGGCCAGATGGGAGTGCCCGTGGCAAAGATAGGTGACGTGTACATAGTTGGGTTTGACCAGGCCAGGATAGACGAAGAGCTGCAGAAAATGGCCTGATCCTGTTTTGGCTTTGATCTTCAGCAACATATCCGGGCGGGGCGGCGCTTGCCGTTCCGCTTTTTCATTTCTCCCTCTGGTAAAATACAATGGAGGTGCTATCAAACTTATCGCAAGACCTCCGGGGCGGTGATCCGTTTGATCGATACGATACTACGCATTGATCATGGAGCGGCTTTTCCAGGATCCGACGCAGGTGTTGTTCTCTCGGAAATGGAAGGCCTTCTGAGGGAATCGTCCAATTTAATGAAGGATGGAGCTATGTCCGGCAGGGAAGGCTTCGGGTGGTTCGATCTGCCTGACACATCGCCCGAGGGTATTTACGAGGCTGTCTCATGGCTTTCCGGTTTTGATTCCGTCGTCCAGATAGGTATCGGGGGATCTGCCCTTGGGAACATCATGCTCTCCCGGGCTCTCTGCCACCCCTATTACAATGAGTTGACCCGCAAGGAGCGAAAAGGGCCCAGGTTCTACGTGGCAGATAACGCTGACCCGGAAGGCGCATCGGCCATCCTTGACATGATAGACCCTTCGAGGACAGCGTACATCGTGGCGAGCAAATCCGGGGCGACTTCTGAAACCATGGGGAACTTTCTGTTTTTCCTCGATCAGGCCGGGAGGTCTGGATCTGTCGATCCACGCAATAATTTCCTGGTTGTTACCGATCCCATGGAAGGAGTCCTGAGGGCCTTTGCCATGGAGACCGGCTGCCGGTGCATGTCGGTCCCGCCCACCGTAGGAGGAAGATTTTCGGTCCTTTCACCTGTGGGGCTTCTATCGGCCGGTGCCCAGGGGATCGACCTGGTCTCCCTGCTTCTGGGGGCTTCGGCCATGAAGGAAAGACTGGTGCGATCCGGGAACATCTACCGCAACCCTGCCTGGATCTTTTCGGCGGCGGCCATCTGGAACTACGAACAGGGCAGGAACATGCTGACACTGATGCCCTACACTGACAGGCTTGAATCCTTTTCGGAATGGTTCTGCCAGCTGTGGGGGGAAAGCCTTGGCAAGAACTCATGGGGCAGTACCCCGATAAGGGCCCTTGGAGCGATCGACCAGCATTCCCAGGTACAGCTCTATACCCAGGGTCCGGACGACAAACTTTTCATGCTTTTGACACCGACATCCAGAAAAGACCTGATAATCCCTGAACCTGAAGAAAAGAGCCTGAAAAACCTCGACTACCTGGCAGGAAAGGGAATGGGTTCAATGCTGGACCTGGAGGCGATCTCAACGGCAGCTGCACTGATAAAGGCAGAAAGACCTGTCATATGGGGTGAAGTGCCGGTTATTGACGAATTCACTGTCGGAGCGCTGGTTTTCTTTTTCGAATATGCAACGGCACTTACCGGTATCGCAAAGGGACTTGACCCCTTTGACCAACCCGGGGTGGAACAGGGGAAGAGGTATACCTACGGCCTTATGCAAAGGCCGGGCTTCGACAGGGACGCAGCCCAGGCGCATGAGCATTTCTCAAAGGCGCGCAGTAATACTGCATCGATCTGAAAGGTGAGTGAAAATATCTTGGTCATGGGGATAGCCCGTTCATCGGGGGAAGTGGCATCTATCCTGGGTAAAACCCGCAGGAGGGGTTTGTCGGTAGGTTTTGTCCCGACGATGGGTTTCCTGCACGAAGGACACCTTTCCCTTGTTCGCCGTGCCAGGGAGGACAATGTTATCTGTGCCGTCTCCATCTTCGTCAACCCCCTGCAGTTCAGCCCTTCTGAAGACCTGGACGCCTACCCGAGAGACACGGGGCGCGACCTTGAGATGCTGGCAATGGAGGGGGTCGACCTTGTCTTTATGCCGGAAGCTTCCGAGTTGTATTTTCCGGACAGGTCTGTTCTTGTAACGGAGAATTCACTTAGCCGATGTCTCTGTGGCTCCGCCAGGCCCGGACACTTTGATGGCGTGTGTACCGTGGTACTCAAACTTTTCAACGTTATCCGTCCCGACAGGGCCTATTTCGGGCAGAAGGACTACCAGCAGCTTCAGATAATAAAAAGGATGGTCAGGGACCTTGACGTGCCGGTCGAAATAACAGGCTGCCCCATAGTCCGTGAGAGCGACGGCCTGGCAATGAGCAGCCGGAACACGTATCTGGACAGCCATGAAAAGAGAGATGCCCTTTCCTTGTCCCGTGCGCTTGCCGAAGCTCTCTCTGTATTCGAGGATGGAGAAAGAAGATCGGAGGCCCTTCTTTCCGTCGTCAGAAGTATTTTCACCCAGTATCCCCTTGCTGCACTTGAATATGCAGAGGTAAGGGACGCCGAGGACCTTTCCCCCGTTGAAAAAGTGGAAAAAGAAGCAGTTCTTGCCCTCGCTGCAAAAGTGGGCAGGACAAGACTTATTGACAATGTCCTCCTTGATCCACGGATCGGCTGCTCCAGGTTTCCCCGGTCCTGACGTTCATTAGCGCGTGCAGGACCTGGGACCGGATATCGGGGATCTCCCTTTCAAGTTCCCCCAAGATCTCTTTCATGCGGTTTCTCCTGCTTGCCTTCGGGAAGGGGCACATGGGTGGCATGGGAAGTATTCCCAGCCTTTCCACCTCGTTGCCAATTTCCGATTCTGTAAGGAAAACAAGGGGCCTTATCAGCCAGAGGCCCGTCCTGCTTCTCCAGGATCTGGGCGTAAAACATCTGAACTTGCCTGCATGAAAAAGGTTGAGCAGAACCGTCTCGACGGCATCGTCAAGGTTGTGCCCCATTGCCACCGTTGTCGATCCGGCATCCCTGGCGTGTCCGAAAAGGGCTCCTGCTCTCATGTTGGAACAAAAACTGCATGGCGATCTCTCCTGCCTCATGGCTATGATCTCAAGAATGGAAGAGAGTATTACGCGGAAAGGGATATCAAGGGACTCGCACAGCCTCTCCATGTTTTCCGGGTTTGCCTTTCCTCCGGTAATATCGATCATTGAAGCCTCCAGCGAAAATTTCACGGGGCTTCTTCTTTTCAGCCAGGAAAGGGCGACAAGAAGGAGGATGCTGTCCTTGCCTCCTGACAGACCGACATTGATCCTGTCGCCGGACCCTATCATTTTGAAATCACCGATTGCCTTGCCGATTTTCGAAGCAACGGAACTTGAGATCGACAGGTGTATTCTCTCTTCCAGGACGGGCACCTCCGGATGATTTGGAATTACTCAACCACTCTGCCTTCCGATAGGTTATAATTCCTACGCGTAGTGTTTGCTGACCCTGACGACTTTGTAGCCGCAGTCAGATCATTTTACACCGAGGAAGATATCAGGAAAGGATTCTTCTTCGGATACTGCTTTGAGATCATCCCGCCATGGTTTTCCCTGGAGGTGGTTCTTTGGAAAAGACCCGGGTTCTTCTGGCAGCTCCTCACCGCCTTATCCGCGAAGCCATAGGCAGGGCAATGGAACAGGAAGACCAAATATTCCTGGTCGGGTCCACCGATGACAGCCTTGAGGCCTACAGGATGGCCAGGGAACATCGGCCGGATGTGGTCCTTTTCGACCTTGATTCCGGCCGGGCGGACTGGGCCAACTTCGTCAGGGAATTGTCCGTTTGCTCCAGGGGAGTCCGTTTACTTGCGCTCTCATCGGATGGAGACCCCCAGATGATATCCATCCTCTGCGAGGCCGGCATTCATGGCTGCGTCTGTTTTTC
>CAZAMZ010000054.1:0-9161 GCA_964486375.1 uncultured Synergistaceae bacterium
TTGCGGTAGCCCCAGAGAGAACCCACGATAGTATCCCCGTCGATTACCGGGGTCGCCACTATGGAAACGGGGAAAGGGGAGCCGTCCCTCTTCTGGCGGGATGTTTCGATACTTAGAAAACCGTAGGGCCGGTACTCATCGCTGACTTTCCGCTCTTCCTCCAGGAGGTTTTTGTCCTTAACGACTACTTCATCAAGAAGTTTTCCCACGGCTTCTTCCCTTTCGTACCCGAAGAGCCTGCAGAATTCGTCGTTGACCATGACGATCCTCTTTGAGGGGTCGCAGAAAGCGAGGCCTTCAGGAGACTTTTCAAAAAGAACCCTGTAGAAGGAACTATCGTACGATGATTTTTTTCCTAACAGTTCATTCTCCTCCCCTACCGGACCTGTCCAAAATTATACGTTTTAAAAAGCCGGTACGGATAGTACCTTATGTGTATACTTTACACGGATTTTCAATTCCAAGCTCAGGGGTGCGGCAAATGATCTCAAGAGGATTGTTTTGCACGGTCGCAGCTTCCGTCCTGTGGGGGACAGCCGGCCCGGTGATGCGTATTGCCGACTCTCTCGGGGTGGATATCCTGACCCTGAACCTTGTGAGGGCGCTTTTTGCCAGCTCTATCCTGTGCCTTGTTGCCCTTGTGCGGAAAAGATCCGGACCGGGGCCCGTTGCCAGGAAGAGGGTAACACCCCTTCTCCTGCTCGGAGCAGCAGGCATGGTCATAAGCGCCCTCGGTCTCAACCTGGCTTTCCTTAGGTTGTCCATAGGCCTTGCCATGGTCCTGTACTATTCGGCCCCTTTATGGGTAATGGCCGGTTCCTGGCTGATTGGGAGGGAAAGGCCCTCCATCTTTCAGGGTGCCGCTTTCGCACTGGCCCTGGCCGGTATCTGGATCTCGGCCGGAGGTGCCCGACAGGCCGGCACTTTGGATATGGTGGGGGCGGCAGGAGCACTGGCCGGTGCCATGGGATACGCATTGTACGTCCTTAACGGGAAATACGGCACGGACATAAGGGACCCCTTCGGTTCCTTTTCCCTGACCTACCTGCTCTCCACGGCCGTTCTTTTCTTCCTGGCCGTTGCGGCAGGAGATATTTCCGCCATTGCAGATCTCGGAATGCCGGCCCTGCTGGTCCTTATGTACCTCGGTCTTGTGACCTCCCTGGTCCCCTATGGGCTTCTTGTGCTTTCACTGAGGTGGATATCGGTAAACACAGCCTCGGTGTCTACCATGACCGAGGTCCCTTTCTCCATGATGTGGGCATGGATAATTGCATCGGAACTGCCTGAGACCAGTGCAGTATCGGGGGGCGCGGTAGTTCTTCTTGCGATCGCCTTTCTAGCCGGAGGCAAACGCTGAAAGGGGAGCATGTTCTGGTATAGTTCTGATGAACAAGACAGAGCCGGCTTCATAGGCCCTTGCCAGTCACTAGAAGGGGGGACGGTAATGAAAAAGACCATAGCATCTGTAAGTGCGATGGAGATCCTGGATTCCAGGGGGAATCCAACCGTCAGGACCTGGTGCAGACTCGCCAACGGTATCGAAGTATCGGCTTCGGTGCCTTCAGGAGCGTCAACCGGGGAGAACGAGGCCGTTGAGCTTCGTGACGGCGACAAGTCGCGCTACGGGGGAAAGGGTGTCCTTCGGGCCGTCGGGAACGTGAACGGCATCATAGCCCCGCGACTCGTCGGAATGGATCCCACTCGCCAGGAAGAAATTGACCGGCTCATGATCGACCTTGACGGAACACCCAACAAGGGGCGTCTTGGAGCCAACGCCATTCTCGGGGTTTCCATGGCGGTTGCCAGGGCGGCTGCAGGCAGCCTGGGGCTTCCTCTCTACGAATACCTTGGCGGCGGCGATGCCGTAAGGATCCCTGTCCCTATGATGAACATTCTCAACGGGGGCAAGCATGCCGATAACAGCGTCGATCTTCAGGAGTTCATGGTCATGCCCATAGGCGCGCCTTCCTTTGCCGAGGCCCTGAGGTACGGGGCAGAGACCTTCCACGCCCTGAAAAAGATACTCTCGGCAAAAGGTTACGCAACAAGCGTGGGGGACGAGGGGGGCTTTGCTCCCGACCTGGGCAGCAACGACGAGGCCTGCGAGGTCATTATCGAGGCGATCGAGGCTGCGGGTTATTCGCCGGGGAAGGATGTGGCCCTGGCCCTTGACCCCGCGGCAAGTTCCTTTTACGAGAACGGGGTCTACGTTCTTTCAAAGTCGGGACAGGGACGAAAGACCAGTGCAGAAATGACCGCCCTGTACGGCGAATGGATAGAAAAGTACCACATCGTCTCCATAGAGGACGGCCTCGACGAGAACGACTGGGATGGTTTCCGTCAACAGACAGGGCTGCTTGGCAAAAAGATCCAGGTGGTCGGTGACGATATTTTTGTTACCAACCCGGTATTTGTCGAGCGTGGCATCCGCGAAAAGTCGGCCAACTCCGTCCTGATAAAACTCAACCAGATAGGGACCGTTACTGAGACCATCGAGACAATAAGGATTTGCCGGGATGCCGGATGGGGATACGTCATATCCCACCGGAGCGGCGAGACGGAGGACAGTTTCATCGCCGATTTCGCCGTCGCTATGGGCGGGGGGCAGATCAAGACCGGCTCGGCCTGCAGAAGCGAGCGTATCGCCAAATACAACAGGCTGCTGGAGATCGAGGCCGGGCTGGGCAGCAGGGCTGTCTTCACGAACCCCTTGCCAGTCAGGTAAAGACCAGGGGCTCAGTTAGCAGGGTTCTTCGGGAGGGGCCTTTTAAGGGCGTGGAAGACAGGTGCCATTTCGGCAACCGGGAAGTCCACAAGAGCCTTGCCTGTTGATGCCCTCAGGTAGTTGTCTACCCACCAGAAAACATTATGGCTGCGGATGCCCGCCCTGAGGCGGCGCATCCGCGCCTTTTTTCTGTCGTCGGGCATCGTAAAGGCCTGATGGATGGCGTTTGCTATACCTTCGATATCATAGGGGTTCACGAGAATGGCACCCCTGTGCATCTGTGAGGCCGCCCCGGCGAATTCGCTAAGAATCAGGACTCCGTCATCTTCGATCTGGCAGGCACAATACTCCTTCGCAACAAGGTTCATGCCGTCCTTAAGGGGGGTCACCAGGGCCATCTCCGCAAGACGGTAGTAAGCAACAAGTTCTTCCCTGGGGATCGATTTGTACATGTAATGTATTGGTACCCATCCCGGGGAGGAGAATTCGCCGTTGACTGAACTGACCAGCTTCTCGATGTCTTCCCGCAGTCGGCGGTAGGCCGGTACCTCCTCCCTGCTGGGCACTACTATCTGAATAAAGGTTATCTTCTCCCTCAGATCGGGGTATTCCCTCAGCGCCTCGCCAAAGGCCCGCAGTCTCTGGGGTATTCCCTTGGTATAGTCCAGGCGATCCACCCCGAGGACGATCTTTTGCTTGGAAAGCTGTTTCCTGAGATCTTCGAGGATGATCGTTGCCTTTGGTGACCTGGCGGAATCACGGAAAGAACGGTAGTCGATGCTGATAGGCATGGCCGCCGCCTTCAGCTTCCTTCCCTCTGCGGACACGCTGACAATAGGTCCCCGACCGGAGATCCTGACGTCAGGGAAAAGCGCCCTGAGACAATCGGTAAAATTTCTGCGGTCCCTCGTGGTCTGGAAACCAACGAAACCGTATTCAAGCAGATCTCTCAGAAGGTCGTCCCTCCATGGGAGTTTCAGGAAAATATCCGGCGGAGGGAAGGGAATATGCAGGAAGAACGCACAGGACCTGTTTACGCCCCACTCCTTGAGGATCCTCGAGACGGGTATCATCTGGTAATCGTGAACCCATACGAAATCTTCCGTTCGTGTGTATCTGGCTACAGCCCGGGCAAAACTGCTGTTGACATTCCTGTAGGCCCTCCAGTATTCGGGTTCGAAACGGCAGTGGGTCTGCAGGTCGTGGAAAAGCGGCCATATAACTTCATTGGAGAAACCGTAGTAGAAAGCATCCACTTCTTCTTTTGAAAGCCTTACGGGGAACACCCTGTAGCCTGCCCTGTCCGAAGCGGGTCCCAGAATCTCCCTCAAGGTTTTCATATCGACCATTTCGGACGTCCCCGTCCATCCTATCCATATCCCCCCCCTGTCCCTCAGGACAGGGGTCAGAGCCGAAACAAGCCCCCCGGAGGAGTGAGTCACTTTCCACTTTCCGTCAGAACCCTCGATTTTCAACGGGAGCCTGTTCGAGACGATGACAAGCCTTCCCTTTTCAGTCATGACCGGTCCTTCGATCAGTGCCTTCCCCTGGAACCCGGCCTTGTCCGCCTGTTCCATAGGGGTTCCTGAAGGGTGTAACTGGCCTCGAAGGATTTGAACAGGTCAAGGTAGTCCTCGAGGTACCTTGACATGAGGAACTTCTCCTGGACCGTCTTTCTGGCCTTCTCGCCGATCCGGCGGCCCAGGCCGGGATCCTTCAGGAGCATTATTATCCTTTCGGCTGCCTCTTCTACGGTATCTACCAGGAAGCCGTTCTCCCCGTCGGTTATCTGGTGCCTTATCCCTCCAACGTTGCCTCCAATAACGGGTTTGCCCTTCCACATGGCCTCGGTGACCGTAAGTCCGAAACCCTCTCTTATGGATTTCTGCAGAACCACGGCGGCTTTTCTCTGCAGGGCGTTCACCAGGGCAGTGTCCTCGACGGTGAGCATGATTATGCCTTCCTCTTCATGCTCCTTCAGTTCGTTGAATATCTCGACTCCCTCGGGGTCGTCGGAGGCTATGTTGCCGAGGAGCACCAGGTTGCAGTCCACCTCTTTGCGCGCTATCTTGAAAGCCTGGATCACCCCTGCGGGGTCTTTCCACTTGTCGAACCTGGAAACCTGGACCACTAGCGGCTTGTCAGTGGGAATATTGTATTTTTCGAGCCTTTCCTGGATCTCCTCTTCGGAAAAATCCCTGTTCTTGATACTGAAGGGATCGATGGCCGGTTTGATGAACACCAGCGGAGTTTTCGTGTCCTGCCTGTATTCCGGGATGCTGAACACGGCAGCATCATAACGGTTGACGTAATTCCTTATATAGGGCCAGAGTTTCCTGTTGGGATTTGAAAGATCAACGTGGCATACCCATATCCAGGGGCCCTTCTTGTGGTAGTGCCGGACCATCGGCAAAGGCTGCGGGTCGTGGATAACCACGATGTCGTGGTCCAGGTGGTTCCTGAGGACGTTCTCGAAGACCACGTGCTCGTAGATCCTGAACTTTTTCCAGCTCAGGTTGATGTCCCCGCCCTGGAGGGCGTTGTGCATCTTCTTGGTCACGCTGAAAAAGTCAGGCGAGCCTTGAATGACCCTCCAGCCCATCTGTACTCCGGCAAGGTTGGCCAGAAGGGTCATCGACCCCAGCAACTCGGCGACACCCCCTCCATAATATGTCGAGTTTACATGCACTATTCTCCTGTCTGACATCTTCTCCGCCTTCAGGAGTATCCTGTCCACTGCTTCCGCGCCGATGTACGGTTCGTAATGTTCAAGCCTTGCGATATAGGGAAGGCCCATCATCCATCTCTCCTTTCCTTAAATGCGGTTCGACCATGTTGAGAAAAAAGGACGGTCGTTATCTTCATTTCCGAAGTATCCAGGAAGTGGATCCATGTAGAGAAACAGAGCGGAGACTGTGTCTTGCAGGAGAACCGCTGTGCAGTATTATAAGGTAATTCGTGAAATTTGCGAAATAGGGGTCCCCTCCTGTTATACTCTTGCCTTGCGTTCAATAAAACCTGGGTTGCAGGGAAGGGGTTTTCGTATTGGTCCTGGTCGGTTTCGCGTGCATGGTGCTTTCAGCCTTTTTCTTCGGCTCCCTTGGTCCTGTAGTAAGGGTGGCTTATGAATACGGCGTTACACCGGCAGGCGTCTCCCTGGTAAGGGCTGTTGCCGGTGCCCTTGTAGTTGGAACTTACGCCCTCATGAAAGATCCGGGTTCCCTGGTTCCCGGCTGGAGGGATGCATGGAAGTTCGCCCTCGTAGGACTTTTCGGAGTGGTATTTGTATATTTTTTTTCCAACATAGCTTTCGTGACCATTCCTGTCGGTCTTACGGTTATCCTTTTCTATACGAACCCCGTCTGGACCGCCATAGGGGCTGCACTGACGGGCAAGGAACCCTTTACCAGGGCCAGGGCGGCGGCCCTTGTCGCAGGTTTTGCCGGGGTCTGGATCGCCGTGGGGGGTATCGGAGGCATCCGGTTCGGGGAAATTGACGTCAAAGGTATCTTTCTGGCGGTGATCTCAGGGTCAGGGTTTTCATTCTATATACTCAACAGCCGATACGGGACCGGCAGGAAAGAACCTTTCAAAACCTTTGTCCAGATGTTCCTTTGGGGTGCCCTGATGATGCTGGTCATAACCCTCTACAAAGGGGAGATCCCCGATCTGCCGTCACTGCCCCTTCCGGCCCTTCTCTCCCTTGCACACCTGGTCGTTTTCCCGACGCTGGCATCCTATGCTCTTATATCCTTTGCCCTGAAACACATTCCGGGAACAGTCGCCGCCATAACGTCGATGTCGGAGATCATTTTTGCAGGGTTCATGGCCTGGGCCTTCCTTGGGGAGGTGCCGACTTCCGGCCAGTTAAGGGGCGCCCTGTTTATAGTGACTGCGGTGCTGATCTTGCTCTTTGAAGGGAAGGTCCCCCTTTACCGGGTAAAAAAAGACTGAAAAAGGGGGCCCCCTTTATAGAGGCCCCCTTTACAGGTTTCAGGCCCTTGCCTAGAAGATCGTCTGGGAAAGGGCTCTCCCGTCTGTGAAGCGGACAATGATCCGGTAATTCGACGGATCGGCGCTCAGCTTGCCGTTATCGGCCATCCACAGGTGAAGTTCAAGGTTGCCCGACACGTCACGGGTGAAGGATCCGTCGGTTTTGTTGAGCATCGGGCTTGTCGCCGTTTCCGTCACTGCAATGTGCCATCTGTTGTTACCGGGGATAGTGTCCCATTCCCCGCTTTTGCCGTCCAGCGATTCCACGGTCAGCGACTTGATCGTCCCTTGCAATGAAACGAGGCGAAGCCGGATGTGGGCGTCGGGATTTGCGTCCAGGCCGGTCCTTATGTCCGCCGGTTCGCCCTTTCCTACCAGGTTCCTCGGCCCCTTCCCCATGTAGAAGGCCCTTACGCTGCTGGATTCCTGGATGCTTTCGGTTGCTCCTGAAGGCATCACAGGTTTTGGGGGTGTCCCCGGCAAGTAGACCACCCGGTCTATGATCCTTTCGAAGGTCCTTCCGTCGCTAAGGACCGCAATAACCCTGAACCTGTTCCCCTGGTCAGCCAGCGCGCCGGCGTCGTCAAGCCATAATGCAAGTTCCTTTGTGCCGGACAGGGTAATGGATACCGAACCGTTCGGAGAGTTCAGTACCTTGCCCCCTTTATCCGTCACAACAACGATGGGTTTCTTGTTCCCGGGCAGTGTGTCCCATTCCGCAACGGAGCCCTCGACCCCTCTTACGATAAAGCTGATTATGGTTCCCTTGCCCGACAATGACAGATCCACCTTCCAGTCGGGGTTACCGTCAGCTCCGGGGCTCTCGCCGCGGTTTGCGATATCGGTTTTATCGGGGGCGAACAGTTTTGCTGAAATAATTCCTTCCCCGGTTTCCGTTTCCTCCTCGCCGGGGACGGCTATTTCGCGGAAGATCGTGCCGTCGTTGAACTGCACAATAACCTCGAACCTGGTCTTTCCGCCTGACACGGCTCCGTTGTCGGCTACCCAGAGGTCCAGCGTTGTGTCACCGTCAACGGGGAAACGGATGCTCCCGTCGGCACGGTTCTTGAGGTTCCCGTCCATAAAGACTGCAATGGCCCAGACGCCGTTGCCGGGTATTGTGTCCCACATGGCGTTCATCCCGTCCACATTGCGGATGGTAATATGGTCCACCACGGATATGGTGGTGAATCTGACCCGGAAGTGGGCATCGTTTGCGCCGTCCTTGCCCAGGGTCTCCCTTTTTCCTGCCACATCTCGGTCCTGGATGCCGTAAGCTGTGGCGGACATCAGTCCGCTTCCCTCTTCCTGGGCTGGTTCAGGAACTTTGAATATGTCGGGCATGCCCTTGACCTCGGTCCTGGCGGTGGAGGTGCTCCCGTCGATGAATCTTACCGAGACCTCATATTCACGGGTCTGGGAGAAGGCTGCCCCGTCGTCGGATACGTAAAGATTCAGGGTCGCAAAACCAAGGAAAGGTGCTATGGGCATTCCGGAAGTGGCGGTGAGTGTCTTGCCTGTGGCATCCTTTACCAGCAATGCCCAGTTGGCGCTTCCCCTTCCGGTATCCCATTCCCTGGTGCCGTCTACAGCCTTCAGGGAGATATCCGTAACGGCGCCTATTCCCTTGAGCGACAGCACGAAGTGCACGTCCGGTTCCCCGTCAGGGTCAAGGGACCGTTCCAGTCCCAGAACATCCTCCTGGGCAGACCTGAAGGAAAAGGAAGTGATCTCCCCCATCGCTCCCCAGGCTGTACCTGATGCCAGGACCAAAAGAGACAGGAGCAATGCTGCGAAAAAAAACCTTGTCATCCCTGGCTTCATTTTTTCCCCTCCCTGTAATTCTTTTTGCACCAGTTTACTTATCTAGCACATGATCATTATATCATCCTGCAAAAAACATCCCCAGGATGACCTGAATAATTCGTCACTTTCCTGTAATGCTTATTATCTCGGCCATGAAAGCCGGAAGGTCCGACGGTCGCCTGCTGGTAATGATCCTCTCGGAATTCACCACCTCCCTGTCCACCCAGGTTGCCCCGGCAAGAGTCATGTCGTCCTTGAGGCTTGGGTAGCTTGTGACGGTCTTCCCCTGCAGTATCCCGCAGGAAACAAGCAGACTCCCGGCGTGGCAGATGCCGGCAACGAATCCTCCCGAGTCGTAGGTCCTCTTGACCAGCCCTACGATCTCCGGGGACATCCGGAGCCGGTCTGGCGCCCACCCGCCCGGGATGACCACCCCGGCCAGGGATTTTCCGGCCACGCCCCCGGCATCGTACGGGGCTTCAACTGTGGTTCCGTATTTCCCCTTGTAGATCTTGGGGGCAGCCGGAGCCACAATGATGGCCTCATGTCCGGACTCCTGAAGCCTGTAGAAGGGGTACCAGAACTCTATGTCGTGGAAGTCGTTCTCCACGAGAACAGCTATCCTCTCTGCCAT
>CAZAMZ010000055.1:0-9101 GCA_964486375.1 uncultured Synergistaceae bacterium
AAGCGTGCGGTCGATCTGGTGACCAAGGCCCGTAATGACCGGTACAGGGCAGTTCCGAACAGCCCTTACGACCTCCTCCTCGTCAAAGGGGTTCAGGTCGTCACGGCTTCCGCCTCCCCTGACCAGCATGACGGCGTCGATCCCTGACAGGGATCCGGCCCTTTCGAGACCGCGTACAATTTCCTCCACCGCGGTGGAGCCCTGCACTACGGCCGGCACCACTGCAAGGCTGCACTGGGGAAACCTTCCTTTCGATACTTTCACGACATCACGGACTGCAGCACCGGTCGGGGAGGTCACGATCGCAACTCTTGAAGGATAAAGGGGCATCTTCCTCTTTCTGGAAGGATCGAAAAGACCCTCTGCCTCGAGCCTGTTCATGAGTTCCCTTTTTGCCCTGGTCTGCGCGGCTTCGCCGAGTGGCCGAATGACCCTGGCATACACCTGGTAGGAACCCCTTGGGCCGTATACTCCTGCCCGGCCTTCCACAAGCACCTCGTCCCCCTCCCGGGGCCACAGGGGAACTCTTGCCGCATCGGACCTGAACAGGGCGCAAGCGATCCTTGTCTCCTCACCAAGAAGGGTAAAATAAACATGTCCGCTGGAGTGTCGTTTGAAACCGGAAAGGGTCCCCCTGACCTGGAGGAAGGAAAGCACATCGCTCCTTTCAAAGAGAAGCGTAATATACCCTGTCAATTCATCAACGGTTATTATTCCTGCCATCCTGACTCTGTCCGTCCTTTTCCTGCAGGGCCCTTACGATCTTTCCAAGCACACCGTTGACGAATTTTCCGGATTCCGCCGTGCCGAAATGTTTTGCAAGTTCCACGGCCTCTGAAATGGCGACAGCTACGGGGATCATTTCTGCAACGGTGCTCTCGAAAAGCGCAAGCCTTATGGCCACCCTGTCGACTATTACCATTCTTTCCGGTCTCCAGCCCACGATATTCTGCCGGATCATGCCGTCAATTCCGCTCCGGTTCTCATGAACGCCAAGAACGAGTTTCTCTGCATAGGACCTTACCTCTTCATCTTCCGATTCGAAGGGGTAAAGTTCGATCGCAAGCTCAGGTTTAATGTTCTCACGCATTTCCATCGAATAAAGTATCTGGAGGGCGATCTCCCTGGATCTCCTTCGTTTCTGGGGAAGGATGGCTTTCAATGTATAATGGCCTTTCTTCAGAACTTTCTTTCAATTATCTTTCTGAACCACCTGCGTATCTCGTTCCCACGCTCGGTGGTATAAAGGGCCGCGACAGAAAAGGCCGCCACTGCTGCTGCAGTGGCCAGAAGCGTGCCGGAAAGCCCCATTCGCAATACCGCCGTTGCTATCCAGGCAGCCCCGCCCCAGAATACAGGGGACCTGACCAGGCTCCTCGAGGTTATGGGACCCTCGTAGGTATCCTCCTTGATCCAGCTTGCCTGGATCTCACGGAAACCCAGTTCCTTTACGAAACCCAGAAAGCGGGTCTCGGCTTCCTGTTTTTCCTTTACGGTAAGGGTCTTGTCGATGACAAATGAAACGTTGAGCAAGTCCCTCTCGCCTAGAAGGGATACCTCGGAACAAACTGCACCACCGGGGTTCATCCGCGAATAGGCCTCCCTTATACCCTCACCGGAAAGCCAGAGGTCACCGTTATCACCGGTCTTCCAGAAATAGAACAAATTTATCACCTCATAAAAAGAAGGGCCGGTCCCCTGCGGGACCGGCCCTTTGGGAACCGGCCTCTAAAGGGACTTTCAGGCTTTGTCCTTCTCCACTTTCCCGAAAATACTGGTCTTCTCTTTTTTGGGGGCAAGATCCTCATGGACGGCGGTCCCGGAGCTGTCTTTCCCGGGTCCTGCCTCAGGCACCGGTTCGGATTCCGGCTGTATTTCGGGGACATCGACCTTGGCGGTCTGTTCCGGCGCCCTGGCCTCCTCCTTGTGAGGCTTGTCCAGAAGGGGTTTTTTGACCTCCTCGAAGTAAAGACCTTTAACGAAAACGTTCACTGCCTTGATATTATATCCTGTATTCTGTTCAAGGGAATTCCTGATCGATTCCTGTACGTACCAGGCAATATCCGGGATCCTGAGGCCGTATTTTGTCTTGATGAAGGCATCCACAACGACGGAAGGCACTTCTTCCTCCTCGATCATTATGTCAACCCCGTTAGACAGTCTCTTGTTGCCCGGGTCTTCTTCGGGCTGAACGCCAATGACCTTGATAAGCGCCTGAGAGGCTATCTCGGCTATAACCTCTTCTGATATCCTAACCCTTCCCTCTTTGCTGAAGTTGACCTGTTTATTTCCGGAGGCTCCAGGGTCAGAGGGATTTGGATCGAAAGAACCGAAAATCTTCGAAGCGCACATACAGGATCCACCTCCTCTGGATTTTGAAAAAAATAAAAACATGGTCCACAGGATCCCTGCCAGGTGCTTGCGGCCTATTCGTCGAAATAGACCCCCTGGGTGAATACGTTCACGGCCTTTACGTCATAACCGGTGTACTGTTCAAGGGTGCTTCTGAGGGATTCCTGAACGTACCAGCAAATGTCAGGTATCCTTAGTCCGTATTTCGTCTTGATGAAGGCATCCACAACAATTGATGCGCTTTCACCTTCATCAAAGGTTATGTGAACGCCGCCGACGGTCCTGGATCGACCCTCTGGTTCGATACCCTGTTCCGGGCCCGGTTCTGCGGGCTTTACGCCTATCACTTTTGCGAGGGCCTGAACAGCGATCTGTTCGACAACCTCCCCTGATATCCTCACTTTACCGGAATTTGCGGCGGAACCTCCGGGATTCGTCGCAAACCCCCTGGATTCCTTGCTGCAGCTCTCCTGGCTCATATTATCCCCTCCTGCTGGTGGGTTTATTCCCGGTAAAGACCTTTTACGTAGACATTGACACAATCGACTGAATAACCGGTATTCTGTTCCAGGCTTTTCCTGATCGATTCCTGAACATACCAGGCGATATCCGGGATGCTGAGCCCCATCCTTGTCATGATCGAAACGTCAACTGTAATGACCGGTACCGGCCCATCCTTTACCTCTACAGAAACCACTTTCTGCTGATCCGCGCCCTGGCTTTCGGCAGGACGGACGCCGATGACCCCAAGGAGGGCCTGGTTGGCTATCTGCTGGATAACGTCCCTGGAGATCCTCATTTCACCATCTCCTTTTCCCTGTTTTGCCCCAACGGAGACCACCCGCCCGAAAACCTGACCTGAATTATGACTCATGGCTGTCCTCCCTGCGCTGGCAAAGTATGATATAGAAAAGGAAACAAGCAAATTCTGCTCAATATTTTAACTCATTATAAACCAAATGGGCCTTAAAAATAAAAAATGAAATTCAGATCACAAGGCGGGCCCTGATATTTCACGGCCCGCCTTGCCTGCCTCATAGCTGCACGGGATTCTCTCCCTTTTCTTCCTGGTCCTGTTTGACCTCATTGACGGAAGACTGCTCCTGTTCGAAAAAGACACCCTGGACATAGACGTTGACAGCCTTGACGGCATAACCGGTGTACTGCTCCAGGGTCTTCTTGATCGACTCCTGGACATCCCAGGCGATGTCGGGGATACGCAGGCCGTACTTGGTCGTAATGTAGGCATCTACGACCACTGAGGGCAGGACCCCTTCCTCGACGGAGATCCTTACCCCGCCGGAGGTCTTCTTTCCCAGCCTCAGGTTCGCCACAAGACCCGGGCTTGCGGGCTGAACGCCGCTTACCTTTAACAGGGCCTGGGTGGCTATCTGGGCAATAACCTCCTCGGAGATCCTTACCGTGCCGTCGCTTTTGTCAGCTTCAGCCTCAGTCTCAGGGTGAGGATCAGCCTCAGGGGCAACCTTTATCTCCTCAATATCCTCCGGGATCTGCTCTTTCTTTGCGGGACTCATCGGCTCTCCCTCCTAGACTTCATGATTTGGGCAAGGTTCAATCCTGGATCACAAAGCCGCACTCCGGGCACTGCAGTGACCCGTCCTCGTTCAGGGCCTCCGCTTTATAAAAAAACACGTGACCGCACTCGGGACATTCACGGGACTCAAAGGTATCACCCTCTTCGTCATCCATGAGATCATCTATATCGCCGTATTCCCCTTCGAGCCTGCTCATGTCTTCCTCGAGCTGTTCGCAGTATTCGGAGAGGTCCTCCAGGAACTCCTGCTGCTCCTCAAGGACTTCAGCGTGATCGTCTATCTCGTCGGCTAGGGCGTTCAGCGCATCGACTATTCCGGTGTATATTTTCCTTTCAGCTTCGCCCTCCGGGTTCAGGCCCTCCAGAAGTCCGTTCAGGAACGCGATCTTTTCCCTGGCACTCATATCCATACCTCCCCTTCTTCCGTCAGCGCCTGGCACGCTCTAGGTATTCCCCTGTACGGGTATCAACTACGATGACATCTCCCACCTCGACGAACATGGGTACGTTTACCGTCAAACCTGTCTCCAGGGTGGCAGGTTTGCCGCTTCCCGATACGGTATCGCCCTTGTAGCCAGGGGAAGTTTCAACAACCTTGAGTTCGACGCTCTTGGGCAGTTCGATCCCCATGATGCGTCCCTCGTGCATCTCGAGTTCAACCTCGAGGTTGTCCGTGAGGAACGATGCAGAGGAACCCAGGCTGTCCTTGTGGATGTAAATCTGGTCGTAGTTCTCCATATCCATGAAGACGTAGTTCTCCCCGTCCTGGTACAGGAACTGGGCGGCCTTGTCGTCGAAGATAACCCGTTCAAGCTTGTCGCCCGACCGGAAGGAGTTCTCTACGATGGAACCGCTTTCGATGTTCCTGAGCTTGGTCCTGACTATCGCTCCGCCCCGTCCCATCTTGTGGTGCTGGCAGTCTACGATCTCCCAGATGCCCTCCTGCCAGATCACCTTCATTCCGGAATGAAAACTTCCTGTATCAACAACCTGACCCATCTACCAAACCCTCCCGCAAAGTTGAAAAAATCACGCGATCCTTTCGGCTATTGTTAACGAATGAACAGTTTAACCCCGGAGGGTCGTAAAGGTCCAGCCCTTCAGGTTGTCAGTTGAGCCTCACGTCGCTTCCCTGTATCACCGATTCCGGAACGTCAAGAATGTAGGGGACCACCACCATGATAACCTCCGACTTTGTAAGGGTGGTGTTCCGGCCCTTGAAAAGTTCCCCGATAAGGGGTATCTCGGAGATTATCGGGATCTTCCAGACGTTCTCGGACTTGTTCTCGTTGAAAAGCCCGCCCACGACGAAAGGCTCGCCGTCCCGCACCCTGACGATGGTCTGAACCTCCCGGGTCGTTGACTGGGGTATGTAACCCCTGAGAAGGGGGTCAAAGGTGAGGTTTGCGTCGCCGGTCTTGACGCTCATCTCGATGGTGACGATATCGGATCGTCCTACGATGGGGGTAAATTCCAGGGAAGGACCGGCCTCGACCTCGCCGTAGGTGGGCCTGCCCTGGTCGTCGCGCTCCGACACGTACTTGATGTCCGTCAGGAGCTTGATCGAAGCCTTCTGGCCGTCAAGGGTCACCACCGACGGACTTGCCAGCATTTTGGCCTTGTCCTCCTTTTCAAGGACCTGGAGGCTGGCGTCGAAGAAACTGAGGGCGCTGTCGGCCATGTCCGGAAAGGTAATGCTCTCCGGGGGGTTGATCTCCCTGTTGGTCCTTGAGGGGTCATAAACATTGCTCTGGTACTCGTCGAAATACCCGATCACACCACCGGAACTGGAGAAGGATGCGTACCACCTTTCGTAAACGGCGTTGACCAGCCCCTTCAGTTCATCGGAACCGCTGTCGGAGACTTCCACTATCCTGGCCTGGAGCATGACCTGCCTTCCCGGGTGGTCTATACGCTGAAGGGCCACGGCAACGTCCTCCAGCCTCTCAGCGGAGCCCGTCACGTAAACGGTCCTCAGACGCTCGTCTACAACCACGCTGGAGACCCCCGACAGGCCCTGCAAAAGGGCGGGGATCTGATTCAGGTTGGCGTAGGCCACCCTGAAAGCCCTGGTCCGCTCCATCCCCATGGTCCGGGAAAGGTTGTCCTTCCTGCCTATGATTATTGTCTTGCCCATGATGGCGTAGGAGACCTCGTGCATCCGCATGAGGTAGCCGAAGGCCTCGTTCATTGGCACCCTGTCGAGGCTGAGCGTCACCGGGACCGGGGGAACCGACGGATCGATGACTACGTTCATGTTAACCATGCTCCCCAGCATCCTGAACACATCCCTCAGGTCCGAATCCCTCAGTTCAAGGGTTACCGGCGCTGACGATGCGAAGGGGTCGCCTGCAACGGGTGCGGGGGGGATCCCCATCACGGGGAGGGGAACCTCCGCGGATGCTTCGGCGGTGGTAAGGTGAACGTTAATCGCAGGGGATGGAGGATCGCCGACGGTCTTGTCCAGGAAGATCTTCCTGGACGCCCTGACCCTCATGTAGACCCCCTCCTCCTCCTGGCTCAGGACGACCCCCTGGACCAGAGGCGTGGTGAAGGTCCTCTCCCAGTAGCCCGCGGGGACTATCGCCCCTTTCCATAGCAGAAGAAGACTGTTGTCCTCGGTAGGCAGCACGTCGGGGGCCGGAAGAAGCTGTCCCGTCACCTGGATCACGGCCAGGGAAGATCCGCCCTGGGTAAGTGTCAACCCCAGGATCGAGGGAACCTCAACCTCGGCCTGTTCCTCGCCCTCACCGGCCGTACCGCCCGTGGCGGCCCATCCGGGGCACGCCAGCAAAATTACTGTGAACAGGAATACTACACCAAGGAATCTCATCACCTGTCCACGGTTATGTCTATCTGCTGACCGGACCATGTGACCACCACCTTGTCTTGTGAGATGCCTAGTACCCTTCCGAGGCCGCCTCCAAAGGAGGCGCCCCTCTTGAGGATCACTCCGTCACCGAAGCCTTCTATGTCGGCCACTGCGGCCCCATCGTTGCCCCTGATCATAATGGCCCTGATCCAGATATTTGGCGGTGCCTCTGCAACGGTGACGACCTCGGTCTCCTGTATCTCGGGCTCCGAGGGTGAGAAGGGCCTTCTCGCGACCGTGGCGGCCATTACCGTCAACTGGGTGCTTCCCGCCCTTGCCAGCACGGCGTTCCTGAACCCGCTGGCCGTCTCCTCAAGCTGCGCGATCTCCCTGTCGGTGGCCGCCGTTCCCCCTGGAGGCGGGGGGGCCTCCCTTGCCTGGGCCGTCTCGAGCATCTGGCGGAACAGGAATGCCGACCATACGGTACCGGCAACAAGGACGACGGCAAGAAGTATCCTGAGCAGCCTTGGGAAACGGTCGCCCTCGACGATATCCCTCCAGAGCTCCCTGATGGTGCCGAACCATGTGTCATGGGCGACCATCTAGGCACCTCCTCCCGCCAGTGCCGTCTCGAGGATGACCGTACCCTTGACCTTTCCGGGCTCGTCGGCCGTCAGCGAGACGCTAATCATTCTAACGGCGCTCCCCATGCCCCTCCAGTCGGAGAAGACGTTCAGCACCGAATAGTAGGGGCCTACGAAGTCGACCTGCACTGCCGAGGAGCCCGAGACAGGCTTGGACGGTTTCATGCTGTTTACCTGGATGCCGTTCCTGGCAAGTTCCCTCTCGACGGAGGAGTAGAATGAGACCTGGTCCGGCGGCAGGAAGACCCTGTAGCCGCCGATCTCCGTGTTTGTGCTGCGGTAAGCCTGAAGCAGCCGGGTCTTGTTCTGAAGGTCCGCCTCGAGGATCCTCTGCCTGGTGCGGAGATCCTGGATCATACGGCGTTCCTCCGTCACCATCCTGCCGAAAACGAATTGTCCCGCCACCACCCCGATCACGAGGATAACGGCCAGGAGCGATATCACGACCCTTTTGCGGGGAAGGGATACCCTTTTCATCGGCTTTCCACCCCCGTCCCTTCAGGAACTGCCTCTGAAGCCTGTGCGGCCGCAGGGGTTATGGACATGATGTCACGGATGGCGCAGTCAAGGGAGAACCTCACCGAGGCCCCTGCTTCCTGCTGCACCCTGCTTGTGACGGGGAACCCCACGGACTGGACGACATCGGCTTCCGACAGCGACCTTCCGAAGGAGACCACGTCATTCTCGGTGAAGGCGAAACCGGCCATGGTCACCTTGCCCGCCGTTATGCTGACCCTCTCGAGCCAAACTCCGGGGGGGAGGGCTCGTTCAAGGATGCCCAGGAATTCCACCGAGGGAAGCTCCTTCTGAAGGATCAGAAGGGCCTTTCCGTAATCCTGGTACTGGGCCTTCATCCTGTTGAGCTCTCCCGTCATTCTTGCCACCTGCTCCTGCATCCGGTCGATCCCCGCCTGCAGGTCCATCCTTTCGGCCCTCAGTTTCCTTGACAGGGTCATCCCGTAAAAAAAGGTGACCGACGAAACGATAACAAAAAGCAGAAGGACTATAAGAGCGACGATCCTTCCCAGGTGGACTGTCTTCTTCTCCGCCTCTACATAATCCCAGGGCCTGAGGTCAAGTTTTACGCTCATGTCAGGCTCCTTACCGCCAGGCCTATGGAGGCCTCCCACCCGGCTCTTTCATCGGGGGCGCCGTAGATGCCCCAGTCATTCCATGGGTCCGACACCAGCACCGGCACTGAGGTGACGCTTTCTATGGCATCCCTGAGGCTCTTGGCGGCCGCGTAATCCCCGCAGATCACTATCTCGTCGACCCTCATCTCCCTGAACTGGCTGCCAAGGTAGGTGAAGGTGGACGAGACCTCCCTTGCCACTGGTGCAAAAGGCCCCCCCGGACCCGGCGGCGTCTCCCCTCCTACGCGGAGGGCCCGGTAAAGTATGCCGTTGTCGTCGTAGCCAACTACGATCTGGGAGCTTCCGGGCCCCACCGAGACGACCATGGTGCCCTCGGCAGGGCGGGTCTCCGCACCCTTGGCGCACCTGTAAAGGGCGACGTTCACGGGCTCTACGGCCTCGGTCCTTATTCCCACCCTCCTTGCGATGTCGAGAAGGGAGTTGACCACGTGCAGCCTTGCGGCAGCGACGATGTACCTGATGCTCTCCCTGTCTCCCTCTCCGGGGGCCGACACCGGCCCAAGGTCGAAGGTGGCATCGGAATAGGGGAAGGGAAAGTACTTGTCGAAGTCCCACTTGAGGGCCTCCCGGGCGTCGTCGATCTC